>JAOZNZ010000152.1 GCA_029933535.1 bacterium
AATTGGTTATTGGTTAATCGTTATTCGTTAATCGTTATTGGTTAGTCATATTCTTCGCTTGCTCCACTACGTTTCGTTACGCTAGTGAGTCGTTAAGTTGTGAGTCGTGAGTAGTGAGTAGTGAGTCGTTAATCATTTCAATCATTTCAATCGTTTCAATCTTTTCAATCGTATCAATCGTTTCAATCGTTTCAATCGTTTCAATCTTTTCAATCGTATTAATAGTCATCCTCTTCTCCCGGGCGGGCGTACCAGTAAACTGTTGATGCCATTGAGACGGTAGTAGAAGTATGGGTCCACACTTCCAAATCGAATTTCAATGATTTTTCAAAGGGAATATTATCAATAATTTGGAAGCGTGAATTACAAGTATTGCCTAAGAATCCCGGTCCGTCAACACGCGGTTGGTTGTGAAACGGGTGAGTAAATATTTCAGTATTTCCCCAGGCATAACCGTAATAATCTTCAGTTCCTGTACCGAAAATACTTGGGAAATATTCACCGTTGATGAATATTTTTTCATCACCTTCTCCCCACCATTTATTTACCGGATTAGAAATGTGGAGCATATTCCCCACATAAGCGCCTTCACCGTAACATTTCAAAATTGTCCAGTCGGTAAAGGGGCGAGTGTGATGATCAAAAAGAGCTATCCAATTAGCGTGAAAGTATCTTGTTTTATCGTTCCATTTTTCTTTAGAATAAATAATATTTCCACTTAAATTTATACGATTATCAGAATAATTTGTGATCTTTAATTTGAAATTGCTTTTGAAAGGCATTACCCAATGACAGTACATTGCACCGTCATCAAGAACGCCGAGAGGGAGAGATCGGAATTTATTCAAACCCGGAGCTGTAGCGAAGAAATCGCCCAGTGGGGTATTAACGAAAGGTTTTACATTATCATCGAAAGTAATTTCAAGGATACAATTACGTAAAGCGTCATCAATATTAGTGGCTTTAATTTTGCATAAGAAGCTATATATTCTTCCCGGATTATTTTCATTCGAGTTATATTTATAAGAAGAATCCGGATTAAGGTCGGCGGTAAAATCGGTCACATGATCCATTCTGATTTCATAAGATATTCTTTCCGGTTTTAACAATTTATTGATTGTAGATTTTATAGCCGGGAGATTACTCGAGGCATTTTTAAGCGAGTATGTTTTTACATCCGTATCCGGGGAGTAAGTTCTATAATTCACATGATAATAAGTTTCTTTTTGAGTGGTGGTTATTTTACAATGTTTAGCATAAGGGATTGGCATATAACAGTTCCATCCTCTCGCAACGATATAGGATAAAGGATTTGGAAAGAGAGGATTTTTACCATTTAGAATTTCTTTCATCGGCATTTCTATTTCCGGTACCTGTTTGCCGTCAAAATAGATTCTGATCGTTCCGCCCGGATTTGCCGACCAGATTCGCACAATTGCTCCCGGTCCATCGGCATCCATCATTACGAATTCATTTGTTCCATTTTTATTTTCCACTCTGACGAACTGTCCAATATCACCATTCGCAAACCAGTTAGTATCAGTTTTGTCATAAGGATTTGTTGATCGTCTGTCATAACTTGATGCCTGGGAGAATTTGAATTGATGCGTGGGTGTTTCTGCAAGCAAAGGCAGATCGGTCAATTCATTTAACAGGTTAGTGAAGCTAACCGATTGGTCGATTTGTTGATTAACCAGAATGATATTTTTCTTTGCGCAAGCAGCGATGAGTAGAAGAGGTATTATGAGTATGGGTAATTTTTTTAGCATGGGATAATTATATCAAAAGCGGGAGAAAATTGGCAGTACGATTAAATTCGAACCAATATTTTTTATGGCCCCAGTGGAACAATTGGAGTTCCACGGGGTAAAACAGAATGATTAAGAAAGAAAAGAGTTTATTGTCAAAATGATGGATGTCAAAATGATTAAGAAAGATAATTAAGCCACGAAGGCACGAAGACACAAAAAGAAAAGAGAATAAAGAAATTTTATTGTTTTAAAAAAACAGCAGTTATGTTATAATTTAATAAATGAATTAAAAAATATGAAAACTGAAACTGATAATAATAATTTTGTTGCCGTTTGTCACGGTGAAGATGCTTACTCAAACGCTATCAGCGCTCTTGAAAGGATTAATTTACCCGACCTTGCCGGTAAAAAAGTTTTGCTGAAACCTAATGCGGGACGAAAAGTTTTACCCGGAAAAGGTATTACTACCAATCCCCCGGTTGTAGCCGCTGCATGCGATTTTTTTCAAAAGATTGGTGCGGAAGTCACTGTGGGTGAAGGAACGATCCTCGGGGTTACGCCTTTTGAATGTCTTGAATCAACCGGTATAGCATTTGAAGTGAAAAAGCGCGGTATACCTATGATTGACCTTGATGCCGCAGCGGGAAACAAAACAGAGATTAAAGATGCAGTAGTGTTAAATCACGTAATGATATCAAGCGGAATAGATGATTTTGATTATATTGTTTCAATTCCCGTGATGAAAACCCATATGCATTGCGGGGTTACTTTAAGTTTGAAAAATATGAAAGGATGTCTGCGCGGCAGAGAAAAAGTCAGACTACATCAACTCCCCCAGCCTGAAATTCCGATAAACGAAAAAACACTTGACCTTGCTATAGCCGATCTTGCAACAGTTTTATTACCTGATATCGTTTTGATTGACGGCTCAATAGGAATGGAAGGACTTGGTCCCAGTGCCGGAGTGGCGAAACGGGTTGACGTAGTTTTAGCTTCAACAAATTGTTTTGCTGCTGATGCGGTAGCAGCAGTGCTGATGGGATTAAATCCGGAAGAGATTCCTCATTTACGGTTATCTGCAGAGCGAGTTGGTCAATCAATATTGTTAGAAGACATCACAGTTGTTCCATCGAACTGGAGGGATTGGATCAAGCCATTTGAATTACCGCCAAAGGAGATCAGTTTAAATTTTCCGAAGGTGGAAGTACTTGACTGTGAATCATGCAGTGCCTGTGTATCTACATTAACGATGTTTTTGAAGCGTAATTATGGCGACATAGCTGATTATCTTCCGCTGAAATTTGCTATAGGGAAAGGACATAATGAAATCCCCGATGGTACTTTATGTGTTGGGAACTGTACAATTAAGGCCGGCGGGGGGAACACGATAGTAAAGGGCTGCCCACCGGTTTCATCAGATATTCTGAAAGCTTTGACAAGTAATTGAAATTTTGTGAATTTCAATTATGGCAGATCATTTACTCTGCTACGCTCCGAGACATTTTGTGTTCAGCATTAATATACATTAACCATTTGACTACTCACCATTAACTATTAACCCCGCCTATGGCGGGCAAGCTATTCACCATTCACTATCAATGCATTTTTCTGACAACAAATATTCTTCACGTGCGGAAAGCATTATCCGAAAGCTTTTGGGAGCCGGATTTTCAGCTTATTACGTTGGTGGATGTGTTCGCGATTTTCTGCGCGGGAAAGTTTCATCTGATATTGATATTTCCACAAATGCCAATCTTTCTGAAATAAAAAAGTTATTTCCAAAAGCGTTGATAATCGGTGAAGCTTTTTCTGTTGCGTTAGTTAATAAAATTGAGGTGGCAACTTTCAGACAAGACGGTCCATATTCAGATTTTCGACATCCGGATTTTGTAAGAATAGTTCCAACGATAGAAGAAGATTTATCGCGGCGGGATTTTACAATTAACGCTATCGCAATGGATATAAACGGGGATCTTGTTGACCCGTTTAACGGAAAAGAAGATATAAAAAATAAAATCGTTCGCTTTGTCGGTAATCCTGAAAAACGACTTGTCGAAGACCCAATCCGCGCGTTTCGTGCATGCAGATTTGCCGCTTTGTTAGGCGGAACGATTGAAGCCGAATCAAGAAAAGTTATAGTTGCGAATCATTCATTACTGAAAAAAGTTGCACGGGAGCGAATTCAGCTTGAGCTCAACAAAACATTAATGCTTACCGATCGTGAGAGTGCGTTATTTTTGCTTTCATCGCTGCATTTGCTTGAAGAGATCATGCCTGCACTTGCGACATCGATTAATGTTCCACAGAATGGATATCATGCAGAGGACTGTTGGACGCATGCTGTAAAGGCCACACAAGCGGTAGAGAAGAAAGATATAAAGCTTCGTTTATCCGCATTACTTCATGACATTGCTAAACCGAAACAAAGGACACGGGATGAGGAGGGAGTTGATCATTTTTACGGTCACGAAACCAAAGGCGTAAAGATGGTGGAAAAAGAGCTTCGGGAACTGAAGTACAGTTTACAGATAATCGGTTATGTAAAAGAAGCGACGCGCTATCACATGACAAGGATCATGTTTGTTCCTGAGATGAAGGACTCGACAATCAGGCGTCTTATGGGGAAGTTGAAATACGTTACTATAAGGGATGTTTTAAGGTTGCAAATAGCTGATATGAGGGGGAATTTACGCGATCCTTATTCTTTTGAAGAACAAATGAAATTTTTGAAGTACGCGCTAAAACGAATCAGGAAAATTGAGAAAGATGACCATGCGTTAAAAATAACCGATCTTGCAATCAACGGTGAAGATATAATTGAAATTTTTAAAATAAAGCCGGGCAGAAGAGTAGGTAAAGCGTTAAAGTTTTGTCTTGACAAAGTTCTCAAAGATCCGGAATTAAACACGAAGGAAGAATTGATTTTGCTTTTGGGGAAGAAGATATTCAGACACGAAAAATAGTGGTGGGAAGGTGGGAAGGTGGGAAGGTGGGAGGAGTAAGCCGCGCTTCCAAGCGCGAGCAGGTTTTGGGTGTCAGGTGTCTGGGAGGACAGTAGGCAGTTTGCAGTGGGCAGTGGGCTAAACGGGCGAAACAGACTAAACAGACTGAACCCCAGTGGAATAAGACTCCACGGGGCGAAGCAGACAGAATGGACAATTAACCAATTCTGCAATTACAATGAAAAAAGCTATAAATATTTTTGGATTAGCGCTTGTTTTGTTATTTTTTGCAGGTTGCGGTAAAAAAGAAGATAACCTGCCTTCAGAATCAAAATCTGATAAAGTTGCAAAAGCACTCCCATCAACTGAAAAATCTACAAAGTCTGAATCCCCTGCTGAATCCGATTTTCAAAATAAAAATTTACGTCCGGTAATTGTTACAGTTTTGGAAAGCGGTTGTTTTTCTCCCGGTGCAGTTGCAAGAGTTGAAAAGACAGCTGGGGAACATAAGTTATGGAGAGCTAAGACTGACCAAAACGGGGTAGCAAAAGTTCTTATTCCACCGAATCAAACATTTTTCCGGGTGACTGCGATCAAAGATAGTTACGCATTTGCTTCATTTTATACAAACCGGCTTGCTCCGGGTATTACACCGGTTTACGTTGAACTTAGTCTTGAAGAGCCCGGAGTTGTGATAACAGCAAAACTTATAGCTGATAAAGATATTGATGAAGAAAATGTGCTTGCCAAAATAGTTACTGAAAGAAGAATTGATTATCGACGTTGCGCGGTAACTTCACTCCATTGTGAAGACAACAAAGTAATTTTTCCACCGATTAGAGATGGAGCCAAAAGGCTGAAAGTTGTAGTTAAAGCAAAAGGATTTGCAGAATCTTATTCAGAATATTTTGACACACTAAATAATGAAGATAAAACTGTGCAGGTTAAACTTCTGTCAAGTGTTAAATTTCGTGGTAAAGCCGTGAGAAGTGACGGCGTGATAATAACAAATTTTTATGTTCATGCATTACCACGCGGACTTCATGAAAAAGGTGGAATGCCGGGACATGTTACAAAAAGAATAATAACCGACAGCGAAGGTAATTTTGAAATTGATGGTTTACTTCCTGAACATTATAAAATTGTATTTTCGCCAATCGAAGCGCTTCAAATAAGCACAAATATTTTTTTGAGTTCAGATGTAGAGAATTATATGGAACTTGTTTTCCCAAAATTTAAATATCATAATATTAATGGTATTGTTAAATACGAACACTCAGGCGAACCGGCAGCAGGAATAGGGGTCAAATATATTCTCAGGTATAATGAAGTAAAAGAGCTCAAGACTAAAACAGATTCAAACGGTAAATTCAGTTTTTCTGTGCCGGTTCTCAGCAGTATAAACTCAACATTAATAGTAAACGAGCCCGGCTACGCAAAAGTCAAATACAATATTTACAAATATAAAGGAAAAATTATCGCTTTTTTATTGCGGGAAACCGGTACTCTTACAGGAACGATTAAAACTCAGACCGGCAAACCTGTTTCGGGAATAAAAGTTAAAATATTGTCTGTACATACATCATCATCTAAAAGGGCATCAAATACTGCTTCATTAGAGCGATATCCCAAACGGGAAATCATCCCTGCATGTAATGCCGAGAGTAAATTTTCATCAGATAAATATGGTACGTATGTAATATCAAATGTTGCCGCTCCACAATCATATACAATTAAAATAGATAGATGGGAAAATAAAGATTATTATTCACCGTACAATTATGATAATAAGATAAAAATCGAACCAGGAGAGACAACAGTTTACGATATCGCTATGTTTCGCAAACCGGTTGTATTAGTGCAATTAAAAGATCGGGAAGGTAATCCGATTTTAAAATATACACTACATAAAGGAAATCGAAGTGGTGGCGGAAACTACGTAGCTCTGTCCGATGATGATGACTGGTATCGTATTGATATATGTGGAAGTGATGCAAAAGGAAAAATAACTTTGATAGCAGAAACAAAGAACTGGCAATACGCGAAAAAGGAAAACATTTTTATAGAGCCTGATAAAACAAATAAAATAATTCTTACATTAAGTGATGTGCCGCCACCTGATATTGCAGGATTTGTATATACATCGGACATGAATCCTTTAGTTGACGGTTACATTAGCGCAAAAGCAAACGGTAAATACGGGGATGACCAATGTGATTATCTTGGTTATTTTAAAATAACCGGAATGGAATTGAAAAAAAGTGACGAAATTAAATTGTCAGCTCATTATAAAGAAGTCAATTTTTATACAAACGTTTTTGCAGGTGATGATGATTTCGAATGGGTACTTCAAAAACCAAAACGAATTTTCGGTCGGGTGTGTATTGGAGATATTAACACCCCGGCAACGAATTACACTTTCAGCATTATAAACAAATGCAGCAAAACATTTTATTCTCAAGACGGAACTTTTTCATTATTGATTGATAATTGCATTATTAAAAAAGACGGTAAGATGAAAATTGTTGTTCCCGGTTATGTTACAGAATACATAACATTTAATTATATTGATTTTAAAACATCAAATCCATACGACGTTGGCGATATTATCATAAAAAACAAACCGGCAACAATAACAGGACGTGTGATTGATCAAGATTACAATCCTCTCAGTGCATTTGTTTCGCTTATGGAAATTAAAGATGATAGCAAACCAAAGAACATTTTAAACGTTAGGAATGATAAAACAGACGGCACATTTAAGTTTACCGGTCTTCCGCCGGGAAATTATTATATAAGAGCAAACACACGATTTAATCGTGCGGAAACCGAATCTTTTGAATTGTACTCTGATGAAAGTTATTCGCTGCCTGATTTGATGATTAACGAGACAAATGTCGCACATGTATTGTTCGAATTTATA
>JAOZNZ010000779.1 GCA_029933535.1 bacterium
CTTTTGCATAAAAATCGATGTTTTAGTAGTCTATTATAGTGAGAACGAAAACGTTTTTGTTTTTTGACCGATTAGGACGCTAAAAGGTCGAAGATAATCCCACTTCCGGCGACTAATCACAATATGCCGAATACAAGGCTTGGAAGGTGAAAGCGTGTTAATACACGCTGAACCTTTTTATAACGTAGTAGTCGGCGTATTGTGGTTAGCCCTTGTGGCTAAACAAACCAATCCAAATTTTACCAGCATTGGTGCTTTATCCGAAAAGTCTGTAGGTGTGATAAATAATAATAATTTATGTTCCTTTGGTTTAGTCGCCGAAAGTGGGACAATCTGGCGCAGCTAGCAGCGTCAAATAATTTTTAACCTTTAACAGGTAATGGTGTGACTCAAAAATCTAACGACCTTGTTTTGGATTGGTTTGAAGCATATAAAAATCCCCTTTACGGGTATGTGCGTTCACTCCTCCGAAACCGTGCGGATGCTGACGATGTTTTTCAGGAAACATTTACCACTTTATTACAGCGCGGTGAAAAAAATTCCAAAATAAGATACCCTAAAACTTATATTTATCATATCGCCCGGAACAAAGCTTTCGATTTGATGAAAAAGTACAAAAAGCATCCGGTTTCCCTGGAAAGCCTTTTGGTTCAACCGTCAGAAGAATATCTTCCTGACTGGTTAGATGTAGAGATGTTAAATTTGGCATTAAGCAAAATTTCCGAGAAAGAAAGAGAAATTATATTATTGAAAATTTATGATGAAATGACTTTTAGAGAAATTGCTAAAGTTACCGGTTGTCTTCTTCCAACAGTTGCTGCACGTTACTTACGCGGCATAAGGAAGTTGAAAAAGATTATGGAGAAAAATTATGAAGACTAATAAATTAATTAAAGAAATGAAAAAATTCAACCGGCAGGTTCCTTCTGAAGAACTTGAGAACAAAGTCCGGCACAATATCAAAACGAATTTTGTTTTTGATGAAAAACCTGCTTACAAATTTAAGAGGTCCGTTATGAAAAAAATTATTTTAGCGACAGGTGGATTATTTGCCACTGTTGTTGTAACTCTATTTATTATTTCACTGCTTCCTGTAGGAATGGAGTCGTTTAGTCCGGCATGGGATTCCTCATTCAAAAGATTCAGTTCAAAAAATCCCGCTACTGACAAAATAGTGATGGAAAGAATAGCAAATTTTGAAAAAACAGCAAAAGTTTCTTCGAAAAGATATGACTCTCTTGGACTGGTATCAGACAAAAAGGAAGCTGCTCCTCTCTATGCTGACGGCGTTTCCTTGTCACAGAGTTCAGACGAATACAAACCTGTTTTGCTGTGCGAAAATATTGTTTCTAAATCTAAAGAACGGAAATTAAACAGAAAACGCTCCCTGGCTAAATCAAAAGGAACGAGAGCTTCCGGCGTTGAATATGATTATGACTATTTTGGCGCTTCGTCTTCAATTCTAGTTCCAATGCCAAAATCAAAGCCCCGGGAAAAGTTCAACACGGAAGACTATGACAGAATTTACGACAATGAATTTAAAGTAGCGCAAAACACTCCCCTGTCAACTTTTTCCATCGATGTCGATTCAGCCTCTTACGCGAATTTGCGACGGTTTCTCAACTCAAATACCATGCCGCCCAAAGATGCTGCACGAATAGAGGAGATGGTAAATTATTTTACTTATGATTATCCGCAACCGGATAATGACAAACCATTTACAATAACTACCGAGGTGGTAAAATGTCCCTGGAAACCTGAAAATAATCTTGTAATGATCGGTCTTCAGGGGAAAGAAATCAAAATCGATAAACTTCCACCGAATAATCTTGTTTTTCTGCTCGATGTTTCCGGATCGATGGGCAGTCGAAACAAACTACCGCTCCTTAAATCCGCTTTTAAACTTTTGGTGAAACAGCTCAGACCGATCGATCGGGTATCAA
>JAOZNZ010000780.1 GCA_029933535.1 bacterium
TCATCAGGTAAAATGCTTCCTTGATTTTCATTGCCCAGAGACAAAGAAAGCCAGTCTGCTGATGCGTCAAAATTATGAAGTTTCACATCAAATTCTATGTTAAATTTGTCGGAACTTTCAAAACTCATCAACGGCGAACAACCCGAGTTTTGTCCAAGAAGCAATTCGCCCGGATTGGCTGAACTACTGCCGATTTCCGTTGTGCCGGAAACTATGTAATTGAGAGGTGTAGCGTTGCCGGATTGTCTTCCGTTAACATTGCAATTTAAATTAATATCGCCGATTCCGATAACATTAAAACTGTCTTTAAAAATTCCGGGTTTGGCAGCTCCCTGAACGCAAACAAAAAGGTTGCTGTCCGACCACGCGCTCCAGGTGTTTTTATTGTTTTTGTAACGAACGCGCCAGAAATTAGTGCCATCGGGAATGCTGATTCGTGATGCGAAAATAGAAGAAACCAGCGGGCCGTTTTCTCCTGTTTCCCATTTTATGGAAGAAAATCCGCTGTCGGAAGCAACCTGCCACTGACTTGCCGCAAAAGAAAATCCGCTTCCGTCATTGAATGCAGTTGCAGTAAATTCCACCGGTGAAGTAACTATGATTCCGTCAGGAGAAATTGCGTCCGGAGTATCCGGTGGAAGGCTTTTTGTAAAACCGTAATCCGTGCCGAAGATTGAGCTTATGCCGGCAGTGTTTACCGATTGCACCCAATAATAATAATCTTTAGCAATAACAACTGATGGAACAGAATCGTCAAAAGAATTAGAAATAACTTCTACGACAAAATTTGTTGATGATAAATCATTTGTTTCAGCTCGATAAACAAAATAAGATTGCGCGGGAAGAACTTCTTCCCAGCTTACCCGGATTTTGTCAGCGAAAACTCCTTTGGTTACGGAAATCGATGACGGAGCTATCGGCGGCATCGCTTTGTTGCAAAATCCATACCAGTTCCATCTTGGTGTTGAAACGGTTAACGGAGTTGTGGAAATTGTAAAAGTTCCGTCTTTAGAAGCAGTATAAGAACATGTTAAAAGCTGGCCGTTTCCTAAGCCGAACTCATCCTGGTCAATCGGCATAATTGGTGAACCACCGCTTGTCGCGAAATAAGATTGACGACCACCCGCAACTTCAGTCCCCACACAAAAAAGAGAAAGTTCATACTGCATGTATGGTGTAAGACCGGAAATAATTAATCCTCCCGCATTTGCGGCAACTGCCGATTCCAAAAAGTTGGATGCAAGGCCTGAACCGGCTCCGGAAATATTTACAACTGAAGAAGCAGTTGGTCCGGAAAGCGGAGCAAAATCAGCCGTTGATAATTTCCAGTTGCTTCCACTCATTGCGGAACCCGAACCGGAAAAAGGAACACCGTTAATACTGAAATTTGCGGAATCACCGAAATTTACAGCATGAGTATAAATTTTTGAACTGTCAATCCCGGAATCCGTATCGCTTGTCCAGACTGTTGTGGCAATTGTGTTGGAAGACAGGGTGGAAATACCGAAATTATCTATTGTCATCGGTGTAAATGGCTCGCCATAAGCGCCATCTCCGTAACTGCCTACTGCAATGTAATTGTTTGCAAGATTTGTTACAAGAGTGCGAACATAAGTATGCTTTCCGCCTCCGAGACCAAGCGGATATGGAATATCGTCTATAAAAAGGGCAACGAGAGTGAACTCATTTGAAATTGGGGGAAATCCCGATTGAGAAATACTGAGTTTAATATTATGTGCCATGTTGGAATCTGTAAATAACTCAGGATAAGGGTAAATATTTTGCATGACGTTATTAGTTTCGTCGATTGCGTAAACACTGCTCCCTCCAAACTTTCCCATCATAATAGATATTCCCGGCATACCTGAACGGAGTTCGTCTTTTGGTTTTCCGAAATTCATTGCCATAAAATGTGTAGAAATGTTTGTATATAAATCAAGATC
>JAOZNZ010000781.1 GCA_029933535.1 bacterium
TTATCCATATTAACATCTGTGTCGAGTGTTAACCAGTTAATATAGTTATTAGTGAAACCGCCCGGAAAGTCAAAAGTATATTTTGTTCCGCCACCGCCATTAATAAGAGGGTATGGTTTGTCGTTAATAAACATTGCAATACGCGCGTCACCGGTACCGCTGAAATCCGCCTGTGAAACAACGAATCTTATTTTTAGTGTTGGAGTGATAGAAGGCATTAATTCGGCGAAGAAAAAATTGCCGGTTAGTTGGCCTGGCATGTAAACATGATACCATCCGTGCTCAAAGAATATGACTTCAAGGCCGTAGTTAAGCGGAGTTTCGTGGGGATATTTGTATGGAGCATCTGTACCTAAAGAAACAGCATCCCAGTTAGCATTGTCAGCTTCTAATCTTGTGATTTCGTATTCGAGTGAGAAATCGCCGGATTCAGTGAAATTATGCGCGATATTGAGATATGCGGGGGGATTTGCTCCAGCGGCTGCCATGTGGCATTGGCCTGCGTTGGGACCGCCATTAGTTACTGTGGACGGCCCGTTTGCCCAGTTATACAGTATCGGGGATAGAGTGCCGGTTTGTCGTCCCTGGTCGTACTCGAAGTTGACATCACCGCCTCCGGTAACTGTAAAGTCATCATCGAAGAGGGTGTCAGCGTTAACCGTAAAAACGAGTGCAGTAACGGCGAGTAAGGTTAGTAGTTTTTTCATTTTTTCTCCTGTGTTTGGGTTAGTTGGATGTAGTTGTATAATCAAAAAGCAATTTGCGAAAACAATAAACACAATATTTTATAGCACAATTATAACACGAAAGCGACTAAATGTCAAATGAGATTTTGGATTTTAATAAAAACTGTAACTAAGATACAAAAATTAAAGGTCGAAGGTTAAAAGTTAAAAGTTGAAGGTTGAAGAAAAATATCGCCCTGCATACGCCGGGTGCTTCGCGAACATCGAACATCGAACATCGAACATCGAACGTCCAACACCGAACATTGAACATCGAATAACGAATATCGAATAACACACCCCGTCGCTTCCCCAGCATACGCGGGGCAGGCGCGCCACTTTACCACGCGATATCGCGTGGCCCTTCCCGATGCTTCGACCGGGACAACTGCACAAGAGGGGAATTTAACGTCCAACATCCAACTTCCAACGTCAAATTTATATTGACAAAGGGATTACATTATGTTAATATTATTACAATATATAACTAACCCAACCAACAAACATATTATGAAAAAACTAACTTGTCTTATACTCTTTCTATCGTTTTTATCTTTCAGCTGCATTTCGGAAAATAAAATTTTAAAAACTGAAATTGAAAAGCAGCAAATCGAAAATTTTGATCTCGCTAAAAATCTTAACGGCTTGAATTGGATTTGGTCGGTTGATTCAACGTGTCCCAATGCCGGAACATCGTATTTTAGAAAGGTGTTTAATTTTACGCCTAATATAAAAAGAGCTGAAATTTATCTGACATCAGATAATGAAAATTCAGTTTTTTTTAACGGTGGTTTTATCGGTTCAAACGGTGAATGGAAAGTAACTTCTTCATACGAAATCAAATTATTACCAATTCATGAAACTCAAGGCGGCGTGAAAATAAATAATATACTGGCAATTCAGGTCGTTAACGAAGGTACCGAGCCGGGCGCAGCGGGATTAATTGGTAAGCTTATTTTACAGGACAAAGATGGAATAATATTTGAATATCCTATCGATAAAACATTTAAATGTTCCGAAGCATACGCGGATGCTTTGTATTGGAAAAGGGAAATTTTTGATGACAGCAAATGGCATAACGCTTTTGAAATTGTTCCTTATGGCTCTTCACCCTGGGGAATGTTTGATCTTGCCAACAATCCTGTATCATTATTTCCTGAATTTATAGTTCCCGGACATCAAAAAGAAATGGATCTGCTGCGCGATATGTTTGTG
>JAOZNZ010000782.1 GCA_029933535.1 bacterium
GTAGTTCAAAGTCGGTAGTTAAGAAGAAAGCCGCTAAGAAGAAGGTAGCTAAGAAGAAGGTAGCTAAGAAGAAGGTAGCTAAGAAGAAGGTGATCAAAAAGAAGATTGTTAAGAAGAAGGTAGCTAAAAAGAAGGTAGCTAAAAAGAAGATTGTTAAGAAGAAGATTGTTAAGAAGAAAAAAAGATAAATAGCAATTTGGATTTTTTAATCCGCGCATGCCGGACCAAAGTACTTGATTATTAAGAGTTTTGAAGCGAATATATTACAATATAACAGGCATTTTAATTATATTTGTTGAAGTTAATTTTTTAAAAATGAATTTTTCCGTGTAATCTGTATGTTCCGTGGGAAAGGAATTCAATTATTTTTTTTTCGAAATCAACGAAATTATCTTCGTCGCCAAAACTGCCGCGCCAAATCCATTATCAATATTCACAACTCCTATCCCACCTGAACATGATGTAAGCATCGTAAACAACGGTGTTAATCCGTTGAGATGTGTCCCATAACCAACAGAAGTAGGCACAGCAATCACCGGACTTCCTGTCATTCCGGCAACAACACTTGGCAATGCGCCTTCCATTCCTGCGATTGCGACAATAACGTCGGCATCATTTATTTTTTCTTTATGAGCGAGTAATCTGTGGATTCCTGCCACACCGCAATCGCCGAACATTTCAACATTAACACCGAAGAATTTCATAACACCGAAACATTCCCGGGCGACTTTTTCATCTGATGTTCCTGCGGCAATTATCAAAGCAATCCCGGGTTTAGATATTTCCGGGGAATTGCCGACGATAAAATATTCGCCAACGTCATCGTATAAAAACTCATTAAATTTACCGGCTATTTTTTCTTTTTTTTCCGGAGAAAGCCGTGTTCCCATAACTGACTTTTCTTTTTCAACAAAAGAAGTTATTATTTGAATAATTTGTTCCGGTGATTTATGTTCGCAATAAATAACTTCCGGACAACCGGTTCTTTTTTCTCTGTCAAAATCAATATTTATCATGGTTTACGTCCAAATGTTTTAAAATTGACCTAATTTCTAATTGACCTAATTGATCTAATCAAATCCCAAAATACAATAAAGAGAAATAAACAAACAAAGATTTTTTGTTGGATTGCTATTTGTTCATTGGTTATTCTTTAGAGCAATTAGGTCAATTCGTATTCATACTTCCAGTTCGATAACCTTGGAGGTCTAAAGTCACAAATTTTTTGCCAAGCAATTCAGCTTTGCTTTTTATTTCATCTAAATGAATGAAAAAATCCTTGAATTTGTCTTCTTCTATTTCTATTCGTAGTAAATTAGTGTGAATCCTCGCACGAACTTGTCTGAAACCAAGCCGCCTTAATGAATCCTCGAATTCATCTATATTAGCTAATAGTTCATTTGATACTTCCGTTCCGTAATTTATTCTGGAAATTAAACACGCGTTAGACGGCTGAATATATTCATCAAGATTCTGTTCTTTCAGATAATCGAAAATTTCTTTTTTACCGATCTTAAAATATAAGAACGGTGAAAAAATATCCAGCTCTTTTAATGCCTGCATCCCGGGACGGTAATCTCCTTTATCATCCTGATTCGTTCCGTCAGCTATGATATCCGCGTTAACTTTCCCCGCCATTTCTTTTAACAAGGTAAAAATATGTGTTTTGCAGTAATAGCATCTTTTAATATCACTTTCTTTAAGTTCTTTTATTTTTAATACATCTACTTTAACTATTTTATGCTCTATATTAAATTTTTTGCAAAACGATATCGCACGATTTAATTCTATTTCAGGAATGTGTGCGCCTTGAACGGTTACAGCTGTAACGTTTACATCAGCTGTGCTTTTCAGAATGTGCAGTAATGCAGTACTGTCTGTACCGCCTGAAAAGGCGACCAGTATTTTTTTTTCTTTAAGGAAACCGGTTAAATTTTTAA
>JAOZNZ010000783.1 GCA_029933535.1 bacterium
AGGCGCTGCTGAGGAAATTTGACTAAAGGTCAAATTTATGGGTATAAGGATTTACGTTCGTTAAATAATAAATCACATTCTGTTAATAATCCAGGTGTTTATAATATCCGCAGGATGATTTTTGTTTTTGACAGTTTCAAAAGGCAGCGCCGGCAGTTCCATAAATTCGTTTTTCAATTCAAGAAGGCGTTTATCAAGACCGGAACTTTCTTTTTCGGTTGTATCCGCGTCTTTTACATCTTCTTTTTTCAAAATCGCTGCTCCGTCAATAAATTCAATTTCCTTAAGATTGCTAAAAGGAAAATTTTCGGGATTATCCGCTGTCAATCGCAAAACATCCAAATATGATTTCAAAAGAGGAATAGAAACTATTTCAAAAAATTCCGCGCTGTCATTGAGGGCATAATTGTCAAACAATAATCCTGAAGCATGCTCAAGCAAAACCATTCGCATTTGTTTATTAACGCCGGGTTCGTTTAACATTCTGTAAAGAGAATCAGATACAGAAAATTTCTTATCGGTAGCCAGTAAATTACCCAATGCAGTTAAAGTGTGCACAGCTTTTTTAGCTGCGATTTCAAATTTCTTTTTATCTTCTTTTGCCCCTTTTGAGTTTTTAGCTATGCTTATCGCCTCCTGCAAATCCAGTCGAGAGATGTTGTGTAAAGCCACGCGCCCGAAATCAAGCAGTTCAGCGTTATAAGCGTTATTATTTTTTTCCTCATTTTTCACTGCGGAGATTTCTTTAAGAAATCTAATGAGTTCAGCGCGCTGATTTTTTTCTGCTTCATTAATTTCAGCTCTATTAATCCAAGTGGGAATTCGTATTGGATGAATTCCCTGTGGAAAATTAGCATAAGCAAAAGCGTTAGCTTCGCGAAACAGTTTCGCGTTTTTATTTTTATAACGATGCTCAAAATACCAGTCAAGGATTTCATCTTTTTTTGTGGAATCATAAAGATGCTGTGGCAATTCCCCCGTCCACGCGAAATTAGCCACACAATGATCGAGCAGCGGAGCCACCTGAATGATTTCGTTCCAATGGAAAACTCCACGTAACCTGGAGCCGAATTTTTTATCATTTTCGAGCCATTTTTCCCAGAGCGACAAGAAATTTTCTGCCGGAGTTTGCAACCCTCCAACGCCAATATCCTGCGCGGCGTATCCAAGCAAAGAACCGATAACCCATTGATGAGGTTTATAGTGATGAGTTAAATCAACAAGTTCTTTTTGCCAGGCAGTAGGCGGGATAACAGAAACCATAGTTATATCGTTAGAAAGTTCCTGAACATATTTTTGAGTAGAAGCTTCAAGTTTTTTTAAAAGAATTTCATCAATTTTTTGAGTAGCAAGCTGTGCTCGAATTTCTTTATTTATCCAAAGAGTCATATCATGCCAGTCCCAATGGAAAAACTCGGCTTCAGGATCTATTTCAAGCATCCAGTCGCGTTGCGCGTTTACGGCATCAGCGAGCGATTTTCCCTGGTCGGGATCAAACGGATTATCGGGATTTGGTGCGCTTTCTTCGCGATAGCTTATCCAGTACCGATGGTCCGTCCCGAAAGTTTTTATAAATTCTTTCCAAAACCGCTGACAAAATTCTTTGCACTTAGGGTCGGTAAAAGTAAGAATCGCCTGGCGACCCGCCGCACCAAAATAAGCGTGATGAGGAACGTTTGACCAGTCAATCCATTTACCTTCGGGATAAGCTTTTTGAAGTGTGTCTTCAAAATCGCCAAGATAAAAATTAAATTCAAACTTCATCCCGAGTTTTTCGCGGCCGAAAGCATAAACTTTTTGCATTAACCGGGTGGTTTCTTCCGGCGAACGCCCCCAACCCGCACGCGCCGACCAATGAGCACCCCAGAAATCATCTATATCTTTAAAAACTTCTTTATCGAAAGGAGCCACTTCCGGAAACGCTTTTTTAAA
>JAOZNZ010000784.1 GCA_029933535.1 bacterium
CTTAATGCCAACCCCAATCCCTGCGATTAATCACAATAATAATTTAAATACTTTGATTTAGTCACAGGAATTGAGTATAATTATATCCATCATGAATAATCCCCTATCTAAAATATCCGTTCTGCCGGAAGATGTGGCTAATAAAATCGCCGCAGGTGAAGTGGTTGAACGCCCTGCCGCTGTCATTAAAGAACTTGTTGAAAATTCTATCGACGCAGGTGCACGGAAAATCGTTGTCGAAATCAATGCCGGCGGAAGACAATTGATGCGTGTTTCCGATGACGGCGATGGAATGTCGAAGGAGGATGCTGAACTTGCTATTAAACGACATGCAACAAGTAAAATTAAAACCGCAAGCGATATTGACGCAATAATGACTCTTGGCTTTCGCGGTGAAGCACTGCCAAGTATTGCCGCGGTTTCTCAATTTGAATTGCTTACTTGTCATCGGGAATCCGGTAAAGCAACCAAAATTGAAGTTGACGGCGGAAAAAATATTCGCGTTTCAGACGCCGGCAGAGCGCACGGTACAACAATTACTGTCAAAAAATTATTTTATTGTGTCCCTGCCCGGGCAAAATTTTTAAAAACTACAGCAACTGAACTTAGTCACATCGGGAAATTTATTCATTCTATTGCTCTTGCGTGGCCGCGTGTAGGTTTTAAATATATTGTAGATAATAATCTTCATTTTGACCTTCCTCCTCAGCAGGAAGACACAGATTTTATCGTCGCGCTTAAAACAAGAATTATTCAATTAAGGGGCATCGACCTGGCAGAAGATTTAATTCCAGTTAAATATTATCAGGATGATTATATTGTTACTGGTTTTATTTCCGCAATGGATCGCTCGGTTCTTACAAGACAGGAGTTTCATTTCTTCGTTAACAGCCGCCCTGTGAAATGTGCGTGGCTTTCATCAGTCGCTAAAAGAGCTTATGGTACTTTGCTTCCTGTTGATAGATTTCCTTACGTTTTTCTTTTTCTTCAAATTTCTCCCGGCGCTGTAGATGTAAACATTCATCCCGCAAAACGTGAAGTGAGATTCGGAAAAGAGTTTGCGGTTCAAAGCGCTATAAGCTCTGCAATTATGGAAACCCTGCAGGACAGCAACAAAGCTCCACGCGTAGAATTCTCCGGTGCTCCTGCGAAACAAGCTGCTGATATATCTGTTGGTGTTGGTAAAATCAAACAAGTTGAAAAACCTAAATCTCCATGGTCAACAAGACTTAGTGTTGATGAATGGAAAAAACTTTACGGAGTTAAAACTGAAAAAGATGTGTTAGGCAATCCCACGGATAAAAATTTCCCGGATGAACAAATACAGCATGAAGAAAAAATAACTTCTGAAATATCATATCAAAATACACAAACTTTTAACGCGGATGTTATTAAAGCGTCAGGACAAATTTCAGAAGCTTACATCATCGCTCAAATCTCCGGCGCGAGAAACGGTATCGTTTTAATCGACCAACACGCTGCCCACGAAAGAATTAATTTCGATACGGTTGTTAAAACAATGGAAGCTGATGAAGCTCCCCAGCAAGGTTTGCTCATGCCGGAAATTCTTCATCTTTCACCGGAACAGTCAGCGATTATTAATGAAAGGCTTCCGGAATTAAAAAAAGCAGGTTTCGGAATCGAATCTTTCGGGTCGGATACTTTTAAAATTGACGCAGTACCCGGATTTATAAGCTTAAACGCTCTGGACAGTTTATTCGTCGATCTCGCAAACGATTTTCTCGAAATCGGTAAATCAACCCGGGTTGAAGAAATAAGAAAAAGAATGGCACTGGTTCTTGTTTGCCGCACAAGCGTTAAATTTAATCAGAAACTTTCTCTTCAGGAAATGCAGGCACTGATCGATCAGTTGATGATAACTTCTACTCCGTGGACATGCCCGCACGGCCGTCCGACAATGATAGTGAT
>JAOZNZ010000785.1 GCA_029933535.1 bacterium
TAAAACTCAATAATATCATTTGCTTTTTGAATATTATCTGCCCAGTGGAAGTCTAAAAGTATATTGGTATTTGATAAACCAAGCATGTTACGCGGGATTTTGATTTCGAGTTCTTTGCCTGAACATTTATAGTTCACATTACCAACTGTTTTCCAATTCCAACCGTATTTTGTTTTCTTAACAGTTGTTGTTTCGCTATTAATAACACTTCCGTTTACAATAAAATCATAACCTTCCCATCCCGTTTCTTTGTTCTGATTAGAATCGATAAAAAGCAGCATCCAACTTTTATCTGTATGCGGGGTCAAGGTTTCACGTGTTTTTACGTAAAAATATATATTGCTTTTATCATAAGCAACTTTTGAAGTTGTAATATCGTTGCGACCGGTTTTATTAGTATAATAAGTTTTACCATACCCTCTGAAATCACGATGCATCGTATCGCCAAGCACATCCCTGAATTCCGGCCGAACATTTTTCCATTCATCAAACTTTCCGTCAATGATAATTGTTTTAGCCGGGGATGCTTTTTCAGGTTTGCGTACTCCTTTATATTTTCTGATGTTAGCAACAAGCTGATAATAATACGTGTCCGTGTGGCCACCTTTCATAGGTTCAACATCACGGCTATATTCCTGATTATACTGATCAACAAAAATTCCATTAGTATAATAACTGTCCCCTACTGCGGTATATTTATAAAATTTATCATAAACACCTGCTGTCCATTCATTCCAACCGGTAACAAAAATAAATTTAGGATTAATTTTGAGTGCTCTTTTCCACTGCTCTTCAAAATTAAATCCATAATTTACCGCATCTTTTCTCGTGTCTTTTTTACCATTGTGCCAGCTTCGTCCCATTGCACCGGCTTTGCAGCTCATACACGCCAGATCGTTGCTTAAAGCATTATGCCCCACTCCTACTGACATTTGCTCGATTTCACCTTTCGTATTGTAAAAAATATTTTGCGGGTAAGCATTCAGCCAGCTCCACTGATTAGAAGTCCACGGTTTTGTAAAATAACTTCCTAGGCACCATCTGAAAGTAAAAAGATTTGAAACAGCCGGATTATCTTTAAAATAAGTCGGATTGGCAAGAATAAGCGGTTTGCCATCCCAGATAAACCATAAATCCTTATAAAGTCCTTTCCCGTAAAAATTTGTTGCAAGCTCAAGAACAGTTGTTGTCGGATCATTAAATGGTGTTAAAAAAGCAATTTGCGGAGTTTTGCCGCCTTCACTTCTGATCTTTTCATAAGTTTTGCATAACAGCATATATTCATCACGAAATGTACTTGGGGGATTGCTTGTATCAAATAATATAACATCAACTCCCGCATCGGAAAGCATTGACGCATGTTTGCGGTTAACGTAGGGGTCTGTGTTTACATAATATCCTAGTTCGGGTTCGCTCCAATGATGACCATGAGGTGACGGTCCCCATTTTGGCAGCTTGCCCGTGCGTTCAGCTTCCGCAATAATTTTTGTTACGTCAAAAGGTCCTAAGTGATGAACGTGATGCCACGTCCAATAGAAAATACCAACGAATTTATTACTTTTTGGCGGACCACAAGTATTAAAATCCGGAAGTTTTCTTCCAATAGCATCTGTTGCTACAAGAGTATCACTGTAAAGGTCACGCGACTCAATCTTATTGCCTTTAATGGAGCAGTTAAATAATAAAATGGCTATAATGCACAATGTAACGTAAAATATATTTTTTCTCTTCATAATTATGTGTTGATTCGTTAATTTTGGATTTGTGATTTGTTATTTTGGATTTGTATGGGAAATATGTAGAATGGGCTTTTAACTAATTTTCCATTATACCAGTTTATTGAGTCGCTCTTTCAGAGCGAATTCGTGTTATTGATCTTTTCCCAGGGCTACAAGCCCTGGGCTATAATGAACTGTGCCTTCAGCACAA
>JAOZNZ010000786.1 GCA_029933535.1 bacterium
TCCCCTCTTGAGAGGGGTGCCCTTTAGGGCGGGGTGTGTTATTTGGATTAATTCCCCCTTTCCTAAAGGGGGGTAGGGGGATTTTCATTTTGGATTAATGGATTAAATACGAAATTGAAATTCTTCATAATTTCAATTTACTCCACATTTCAGATTGAATTATTTTCTTCTTTGTTAAAAATCCGGTGAGATGTGATTCCGCCGGCGAATCGCTCGCGCCAAATTTTTTAATAGGAACAAAGTCAGCGATTGACAACCATTTTTCAGCATAAACAGCCTCTTCATCCCACGAAGCATTCGGAATAATTTTTACATCTATAACATCTGCGAATTCGAGTAAATAATCAATATGCCAATGTTTCTTTTTTTCTTTTCTGCAATGTCTTTCAATTCTACTCGCAAGATTTTTTTGCGCGGAACCTGTATAAATATAATATCCCCGCGGAACGGATCCATCCTTTCCCGCTATTTTCAAGCCGATAGTTTTTTTCACACGAATTAATAAAAAGTATAAGCCTGAATTCATTTAATTAACATCTCCCATATTTGGTTTTCTCCAATAACACTTAATAACGCAGTTAAATTTTATAATGTAATTTCTTAAAAAATATAATAATCGGTTGATGACAATTTATAAAATGGTGAACATGAGTACAGTGTTACTTCATTGCTGCTGTTCATGGTGAACGTGAGTACAGCGTTACTTCGTTGCTGCGTTTGTTTTACTAATTTGCTAACCCATTGGGTTAGAGCAATTATAGATGTAACTTGCGTGTTATATCGTTTACATTCCTATTCATATTCGTATTCGTATTTCAATTGCGTTTTTTAGGATAAATCAGCGACAATCAAATCCGTTTTTTTTCCACTGTTTCAGATTTTCTATTCTTTTTCCGTTATCGCCCTGTTCTTTGTCGAAAGCGAATTCTTTTAAAAGGTCACAAACAAAATCATCGCATTCATAACAATAATTCAATCCTTTATCAATAACACATTTAGCCAATCTGCATTCTCCCCAAAATACTTTTCCGTTTGCTTTTTGACATCCTGGACAATTGAACTTTTCCTTGTAAGAACATTCTCCACAATCAATTCCGCATTTTGCTGCTAATTCATGTACCATTTTTACCTCCTGATATTATAATTGTATATTTTTTTACAAATCAACTTTTTATCCTTTAATTACCGTTTAACTGCTCTTGTCGCAATAAATGTCGATATATATTGAGAAAGTAAATCGTTATCTTTTTCGTCATATTTGTCTTCATAAAAACCTGTTATCACAAATCCCACCGCAATTTGGCCGCCTATCTGGTCATCAAGAGTGTGCCCGAATTCAAGAGGGTTACCTTCTTTCAATTGTTTTTCAATTTCTTCTTTGCTCAATAATTCAGCATCAGAAAAAGGAATTTTATTTTTCACTATCAAATTTCCTTTGTTATATTCCTTTTCATCAAATATATGCGCAAGCGGATTATCGAACCCGGAAATAAGTGAAGCGCCTTTTCGAAGAACACGGTATGCTTCTTTCCAAACTGGCAGAACATCCGGCACAAAAGTATTGGAAACCGGATGAATTATCAGATCAAAAGTTTCATCATCAAAGACAGACAAATCCACCATATCACCTTGAACAGTTTTGATTTCAAGTCCATCGCGTTTGGCAACATAATTATCTTGCTCGAGTTGCCGTTGGGAATTATCAAAAACAGTAACTTCCGCCCCGGCAGCAGCCATAATCGGTCCCTGTTGTCCACCACCGGACGCGAGGCACAAAACTTTTGCGCCATTCAAATCCGGAAACCAATTTTTCGGAACCGGAATTGTTGGCGTCAGAAATATTTCCCACTCCCTTTTTCGTGCTTTTTCAATTTCATCTGATGAAACAGGAATTGTCCATGGGTTCCGGTATTCAACCTGTTTATCCCA
>JAOZNZ010000787.1 GCA_029933535.1 bacterium
ATCAGAAGTTGCTTACAATATCTCTTCAGCGGAAATTAGCGGTACGAATTTGAATATTGCAGGAAATCTTGGAATAGTGAACGACCAGCATCCCGAAACGACAAACTTTTTTGTGCCTGGATTTTTCACGACAATTTCAAATCTCGAATTCGGAGACAATTTAATCGAAATTTTCGGCACAAATGTCTATGGTCATTCGACAAATGACTTTGTAACTATTCATCGCGAAACGTTTGCGGAAGTTCATCCATTTATTGATATTACAAATGAAAACGCGACTGTAACTTATTCAGTAACCGCATACACAATCGGCGGAACAAACAACGCGAACGTGGTTAGCGATATTATGTGGACAAACTCACTTACAGGTGATAGCGGAACTTCCCCAATTTCAAATTTCGAATTTCAAATTTCAAATTTCTCCCTTGGTGTCGGTGAAAATATTATTACAGTTTCAGGCACAAATATTTACGGTCAATCGACAAACGATGTTGTCAGCATTCAACGAAAAACGTTGATTGAATCCGAACCGCATATCGCGACTAACGCGTTGATCTTCCCGTTTAAAAACTCCCCTCCTGTTTTAGGAGGGGTGCTCGAAGAATGGGGTGGTGAAAATTCCGGTGCGGTTCTTTTAGCGCCGTTCCCGACAAACATTATCTGGGACACAGAAAAAATTACCGATGACCTTGACGGTACAAATTTGACCATAACAAAAATTACTGTTCATCTCGCGGAAACAACAAACGAAGTCGCGACAGTAACCAATGATGTATCGAATTTGCTTGGAGAAATATCCTGGCTTGTGCCGGAAAATTTAATCGCCGGCGATACAAATTACGTCATAAAATTCGAAGTTGTTGACAGTTCATCATTAACCAACAGCCGTATTTTTTGGGACAATGAATTTACAATAGTACCGGAAGGAGGAATTCTATGGATTATTGGAATATTGGAATGTTGGATTATTGGGAGGAAATTCAAATTTAGTAAAATTTGAATTTAGTATTAAATACTGAATTTGTCCCGAGGCGCTCGCGCGCTCGTGGAGAAATTTCCTTACAAACAAAAACAGATCCGAGAACAGAGTTCAGACAAAATATTCAATATTCAACTTATCGTGAAAAATAAAGGTGTAATATTTTTCTAAATATGTTATAATTAAAGCGCTCGCGCTTTTTCTGTATTTATTAGTAAACTCTTAGTAAATTTAAAATTTTAAAATTTCTATATTTAATTAATAAGGAGCGTATAATGAAACTCTCTAAATCCATTCTAAAATCTTTTCTGTTCTTATCTGTTCTCTCGCTTTCCATTTTTGCAAACAATGTGACCGTTACAAATGTTTCTATCGTAAATGTTTCCGGAGGAACTGCAGAAATTCAGTTCGATCTTTCTTGGTCTAATTCCTGGAGATACACCGAGGCCACTTCAGAAAGGTACATTACTAATCATGATGCTGCATGGGTCTTTATAAAATACCGCGTGGGAGTGGAATGGCAACATGCATGGCTGACTTCTTCAGGGCACACTCCGTCTGCCGGCGCACAAATTGATGTTGGTTCAAATGGCGGTGACACAAATATCGGCGCGTTTGTTTATCGGTCTGCGGATGGCAATGGTGACTTTGTTTGCAATAATATGCGGCTCCGATGGGATTATTCTAAAAACGGTTTAGCTCAAACAAATAATGTGGATATTAGTGTTCATGCTATTGAAATGGCATATATTCCGGAACGCAAATTTTATGTCGGTTCCGGCGGCGCAGAAGCTTATTATTTTTATAAATATCCAACCATTACAGAACCTTATTATATTACAAATGCCGGAGCTATAAATGTCGGCGCGAATACAGGTGAGTTGTATTATTCCGCTAATGGCGACAAAACCGGTCCTATTCCTGCAGCTTTTCCAAATGGTTTTTC
>JAOZNZ010000788.1 GCA_029933535.1 bacterium
TTCCCGCTTCTTTTTGCAGCTCAAGATGAAGCGGCACCATCGAGAAAGTTTATTTACGCCCCGGCAACTAAATCTTTCACAAAAAAAAGTTTACACGATAAGAAGTGGGTAACTTTTTCAAAGAATCTAATGCCTTTTTTCGAGGAGGCATTGAAAGTAACGCGCAAAAAAGGTTGTTTGAAACAGTCGCCTGATCCTAATGATTTTGCAATATCGAGTGTAATTCTGGGTTGGGAAGTAACAGGAGCCAACAATGTACTGATGCGAGTTCGTAATCTGAGTTTGAAAATTATTCCAAACGGACTAAACGGACAAAACGGACAAAAGGGACAAAATGAGAAAAAACTAATGTAAAACAGGGAGAAAAAAATGAAATATAGAAAGTTAGGGAAAACCGATGTCGAAGTATCTGAAATCAGTATGGGCTGCTGGACTATGGGCGGATTGAACTGGGTTGACGGTTCACCGAACGGATGGGCTAATGTAGATGAAGACGAAATTGCACGGGCGGTAAAAATTGCTGTTGATGCTGGCGTTAATCATTTTGATAACGCGGATGTTTATGGAAACGGCCGCGCGGAAAGAATGCTGGCAAGAGTTTTAAAAAAGCTTGGTTTAAAATCCGAAGATTTTATTATAGCAACTAAAGTCGGACATTTTAAAGGAACGTCTCCAAATGCCTATGCGCCGAATCATATTTACCGGCAGTGCGAACAATCGTTAATAAATTTAGAAAGGGATTATATTGATATTTATTATCTTCATCACGGGAATTTTGGTGAAAACAATGAATATTTGCATCCTGCGGCTGAAGCTTTGGATAAGCTTGTAAAAGAAGGTAAAATCAGAATAAAAGGACAGTCTGCTTACAGTGCCGAAGATTTCGAGAAATCAATTCCTGTTGTTCGGCCTGCAGTTCTTCAAAGTTGGGCGAATGCAATGAACAAAATGTTTATAGAGCCCGGGAGTAAAGTAGCCGGATTACTTGAAGAGAACGAATTGTCGTTTGTAGCTTTCAGTCCGTTAAACCAGGGGCTTCTTCTTGACAAGTTTGACCCTGAAAACCCGCCTGTTTTCGAAGGAGGAGATCACCGTAAAGGCAACGAGAAATTCGGGAAAGAATTTTTAACAAATTTAAAACCAAAAATGTTAAAATTAAAAGAAAGATTCGGATTGGACATTTCTGATTTGTCAGCTATAGCTTTGCGTTATGTTTTGAATTATCCTAATGTTGCGTGTGTTATTCCGGGTTTTCGTAACCAAAAACAAGTGAAGTGTAACCTTTCTGGTGCTGAAAGAGAGCTTAGTCCGGAAGACATGGAATATATTGATGAAGTACTTGCAGATTAGAATTGAACCACATAAGGGACATAAGGAAACGACATGAACAAAACTATGAAAGGGGCAATTTTGCCCGGAAACAGTACAGTAGTATTAAAAGATTTTCCGGTTCCTGAACCAGGGCACGGTCAGGTTTTGATTGCAGTAAAATCTTCCACAATTTGTGGAAGTGATATTCGCGCAATTTATCATGAACATGTTGGAAAAGGTCCCGAAGGATATCAGGGAGTTATTGCCGGTCATGAACCTTGCGGGCAGATTATTTCTGAAGGACCCGGCCTGAAAAGATTCAAAAAAGGCGACCGTGTTGTTGTTTACCATATTTCCGGTTGCGGAGTTTGTAATGATTGCCGTCGCGGATATATGATTTCCTGCACCAGCTCCTACCGCGCAGCTTATGGCTGGCAGCGTGATGGTGGTATGGCTCCTTTCATGCTGGCGGATGAAAAAGATCTGGTTTTGCTGCCTGACGAACTAACATATACGGACGGTGCGCAAATTGCCTGTGGATTTGGAACTGTTTATGAAGGTTTGGAAAAAATCGGAATTTGCGGGAATGATGCCGTGCTGGTTGTCGGGCT
>JAOZNZ010000153.1 GCA_029933535.1 bacterium
AGTCCCTTTATAGAAACTTTTTTAATCTGTCTGCAGAAAATATCACTATCTGCAATTACACCGCCTTTGGCGCGGATTTGTTTGATTTCATTTCCGGAATTAAAAATATCCGCCTTTATGGCACCGCCAAACATTACTTTGTCGGTTTCATTTGTTTTTACAATAACGCCATCGGAGGCGATGAGTTTAACATTTCCGTTAACGGAAATCGTGCCGTTATCAGTTGAGCCGGGATAATAATAAATATTCCCGCCTTTAGCGATAATTTTTGAGACACCATATTGAACATTAATATCTGCCCAGATATTTCCACCCCACCATTCGGCATCTTTAGTGTTTTTTATTTTGTTTTTTTTTCCTTTCACTAAAATTTGTTTTATGGGACCACTAATGTTAACCTGGCCGTCATGAGCATCCGGAGCGCCAAGGTCACCATTTATAATAATAATATTATTTACATAACCATTAACGCTGATATTTCGCACACAACTTGCTAAACCATCTTTTCCCGGCGGGAAGGTAACTTTAATTTTATTTAAAGCGCCGTCTGCAATGATTTTATCAACAAATATTGAATTGGCGCTTTGGCTTGTAGCTTTTATGGTAAGTGTATCTTCAATTATATCTTTAGTATTAGTATAAGAAGAGAGACCGGTTACCTCAATATCATAAGTGTAATCACCTGCATCGGACGGTCCGACAATTAGCGCTCCGTTCCCTGTGTAAGTAACTTTCAGTGCGTCAATATACCTTACAGTAGTTCTTGCAAAGGAAAATGAAGCGGTAAAGGCAGCAACGAGTAAAAATAATAATTTTATATTCATAACTTACTAAATAGTTTGTTTTAATTGTAATTATATTAAATGATACATTTTTCATAGTGCTTTTGTCAAGTAGTTATGAAACTCAACTCAGGGGTCAGGTGGAAAAAAAGCAGCTAAATTGTTATAATGTAATATAAATGGCACGAAGTGTGCCTATTGTTATTTAATGCCATATATTACATTACTTATGAATCGTATTGATGAAAAATTTGCACAGTTGAATAAACTATCGGGAAAAGCCTTCATATCTTACGTTACCGCAGGCGACCCTGATTTGAATAGAACACGCGAACTTGTCCTTGCATTGGAAAATGGCGGTGCTGATATTATAGAACTGGGAATACCTTTTTCCGACCCGCTGGCAGATGGAAAGACAAATCAGGAAGCTGCAGAACGAGCTCTTAAAAATGGAGTAACGTTAGCTGACGTAATAAATTTAGTTGCGGATTTACGTAAAGAAACGCAAATACCCATAGTTTTTTTCACTTACTTAAACCCTGTTTATCAATATGGATATGAAAAATTCGCTGCCGATGCAGCAAAAGCAGGCGTTGATGGAATGCTCGCTCTCGATGTTCCACCGGAAGAATCTGCTTCTTTAAAAAAGGCGCTTGATGAAAATAATTTAAGGATGATTTTTCTTATTACGCCGACAAGTAATGAAGAAAGGGTGAAAAAAATAACTAAACAGGTAAGTGGGTTTATTTACTATGTTTCCAGAACAGGTGTTACAGGTGTAACGGATAAACTTTCTGACGATATGGAAGAACATATAAATCTAATCCGGAAATATAGCGATATCCCTATTGCCGTCGGTTTCGGAATCTCTAAACCCGAACACGTAAAACAGGTTGCCGAAATTGCTGATGGAGTGATTGTAGGCAGCGCGATTGTAAAAAAAGTTGCCGACGGTGGAGATAGCGATGAGATGGTGGAAAATGTAAAAAGCTTTGTGCAGTATTTAGTGGAACCAATAAAAAAATAAATCTTATGGATACAAATAAAAACTTGAATATGTGTGTTATGGCGGGGGGATCAGGTGAACGTTTCTGGCCTTTCAGCAGAAGTTCGCGACCGAAACAACTGCTGAATATTGTGGGTGAAGAGTCGTTAATTACTCAAGCGGTAAATAGATGTGCTACTTTTACTCCCCATAATAGAATTTATATTGTTACAACAAAAAAACAGGCCGGGGATACGAAAAACGTTCTGCCGGAATTACCTGCAGAAAATATTATCGCTGAACCTTACGGCAGAAATACAGCTCCATGTATCGGCTTGATTTCCGCTTTGCTTGCTGCTGAAAGTAATGATGAAATCCTCGGTGTTATCCCCGCTGACCATTGGATACCTGATGTCAATATTTACGCGAGAATAATGCTCGATGCGGCAAAAATCGCAGAAGAACATCATGCGCTTGTAACTATTGGTATTCAACCACGCGGCCCGGAAACTGGTTATGGTTACGTTCTCGCAGGCGGAAAAATAGAATCACCGCACAAAACGGTTTTTTCTAAGGTTGAAAAATTTATCGAAAAACCGGTAAAAGAGCGCGCTGAAGAGTTGATTGCTACAGGAAATGCGTTCTGGAATGCCGGAATGTTTGTTTTCAGAGTTGGTGATATGTTAGAAGCATTCAGAAAATTTATGCCTGAATTTTATGAAAATCTCAAAAAAATACAGGATGCCGGTGAAAATCCGGAAAGCGTTATTAATGAAATCTATGATTCAGCTCCCTCTATCTCTATTGATTACGCTATAATGGAAAAAGCTGATAATGTTATCGTCGCACACGGCGAATTTAATTGGGATGATGTTGGAAGCTGGTCATCGGTAGCCGCTCACTGGCAGAAAGATGAATTTGGGAACTCCGCGAAAGGGGATTATGTTACTGTAGATTCGTCGAACTGTGTTATTGGTAATGAAGGCGATGGTATTGTTGGTGTTATTGGTATGGACAATGTAATAGTGGTGAAAACTGACGATGCGGTTTTAGTTTGTCCTAAGAACAGAGCGCAGGATGTAAAAAAACTCGTTCAAAAATTACGCTCGAACGAGAATACGAAGAAATATGTGGAATAAGGAAACAGTTAATAGTTATTGGTTAATAGTTATTAGTTAATAGTTAATAGTTAATAGTTAATAGTTAATAGTTAATAGTTAATAGTTAATAGCAAAAAGAACTGACACCTGACACCTGATTGAAAGGATTGAAAGGATTGAATGATTAAAATCGTAAAATCATTAAATCACCAAATCATTAAATAATAACTATGCGAATACTTGCTGCCGATATAGGAACCGTTCGACTTGGTCTGGCTGTCTCTGATCCTATGGGGATGACAGCTCAGCCTTTGCCTACAATTGATGGCGGAACAGCGAAACAAGTATCGAAGTCGATTTTAAAAATAGTACTTGAGTACGAAAATACAAATAGCGAAAAACAAAAAATTAAAACTGTTGTAATCGGTAATCCGATTCATCTTGACGGCTCAGAAAGCGATATGAGTCAAATGGCGAAAGAATGTGTCAGATTACTTAAGGAATACTTCAAACAAAATTTCACGAGGGAAATTGATTTAATATTACAGGATGAAAGATTAACCTCGGTAGCCGCTGAAAAAGTTTTGCTTTCAGCGGATTTATCCCGTAAAAAAAGAAAGCAAATAAAAGACAGAGTTGCTGCTCAACTAATATTACAAAACTATCTCGATATTCTCTCTCTGCAGTCAAATTGAAAAAAGGTGTTAAAATGAAAACAAAACTTCTTGAAAAAATATTTAAATTGTTGTCAATGTTATCAGCAGCTCTTTTGCTTGGTGGATGCTTTTTAGCGTATTTTCCATTGCTGATGCTCGCCCCTCTTCAGCCGTTCATTATGCTTGCAGCTAAATTGGCGGCAAAATATGGCCCGATGCTGCTCCTTCTGGTAGAAACTAATCAGCAGCTCCCGGGTGAACATCCAACAATGATTGCTATGCAGCCGGCAGAAATCACTCAACAAACAAAGCTGAATGGAATTGAAGAACAGATTGTTTATGAAGTGGAGAAAAACAAAAATCTTAAAGCTGTCATTATTGTTGAAAGTAAAACTATGACACCTGAATGGATCGCTGAACAAATTCGTTTGGCATATCTTAACGGCTGCAGCGTTCGCGCCGTTTTTGTTAACAGTAAGTCTTATGGCACCGACAAAAAGCTATCGTTAAATACGATTACAAAATTAAAAAATGCCGGAGTTTCGCTTCGGGTAACAGAAGGATTAGCTGAAAAAGCTGTTGGTAAAAATGTAGTTGTGCAAAAAGTTTCTGTTAATTCAATAAGTTTGCCTAATGGTCAGGGAGCTGCTTATGCATGCCTTATGAGCACAGTTCCCGCAATGCTTTAACTTTAATGGAATAAATAAACATAATGGAGAAAAAAATGAAAAAAATTACGATGATTTTGTTCGTGTCTATTTTTATTAGTGTTTGCTTTGGTACAACTGTGCACCTTAGGAAAGGAGGAACTATTGAAGGCGAAGTGATTTCAAAAGATGATGAAAAATTTGTTATAAAAACTGCTGATGGAGAAAAAACATTAAAATGGAGGCAGCTGAAAAATAAATCAATTGAAGAAATTTATCCCGAACTTTATGAAGCATTAAAAGCTAAAGCTATTGAAAAGAAAAATAAAAAAAAGGAAAAAGCAGCCACGCAAGAAAATAGTAAAAAAGAAATAAATTTTTCGCGTATTCGGCTGAAAGTCGCAACTACTGAGAAAGGGGGAACATTTAAAAAGCAGGATTCTAATAAATCATCAAAGATGTATCAAAAAGAAAGTTATGGGATTATCAGTATTTCATTATCAGGACTTGACCCGAAAAAGAAATATACTGTGAAAACGGTATATTCTCATTATTTTAAAAAAATTGCAAAAGAACAAAGTGTGCCGTTTAAAAATGAACTTAACATTGTTAAAGAAAAAGAAATTACCGGAGAAGAACGCTGTGAGTTCGATATCGAATCAGCCAAATATTTGGCATTCAGACAAAAACTAAAACAGGGGTGGACATTCTCAGATGGTGGGGGGAAACGACAGACCTGGGGCTCAAAACCAGCTGGATGGGATGTTTCGGTATGGTTGAATGGCACACTTGTTTATGAAAAGAAAAAAGGGGAAGACCCGATTTATTATAAAAATATTTCACATTAAAAATTTTATGTTCTGATTTAGAAATAAAAGGTTGAAAATGAAAAAACTCACTGTAATATTGCTCGCGCTTTTGTTGGTTGTTGTTTGCTTTCCAACAACCGTTTATCTTAGGAAAGGCGGGACTGTTGAAGGTGAAGTGATTTCGAAAGATGATGAAAAATTTGTTATAAAAGCTGCTGAAGGAGAGAAAACATTAAAATGGCGACAGTTAACAAACAAATCAATTGAAGAAATACATCCCGAATTATATGAAAAATTAAAAGTGAAAGCGCTTGAAAAGAAAATTAATATAGATGGAAAAGTTACGAAAGAGAAGAAAAACGGTATTGATTTCTCGCGTATTCACCTGAGTGTTGAGAAAACCGAAAAGGGAGGAGCATACAAAAAAGTAAATATTGATTTAGATCTTGACAAGTATAGTTCTAGTGTTAAACGTGAATGGAAATCGATAAGATTTTATGAAAAGGAATGTTACGGTAAAATAAATATTAAATTAAACGGCCTTGATTCAAAAAAGAAATATTATTTGAAAACAATTTATTCTCATTATATTAAAAACGATGAAAATGCCAGACCATTTGCAAAGAAGACTTCCAGTGAAAAAAATATTGTTAAGACAAATAACTTGTCAGGTGAAATTAGTTATGATATAGATATTACTTCTTCACCTTTCTATTGCTATAAAGAAAAGTTGAAAAGCGGATGCCAACTCAACGAAGATAACAAAAGAAAAAAAGAATATGGAGATAAAGCTGATGGCTGGGATATCTCAATTTGGCTTGACGATACATTAATTTATAAAGAGATTAATCGCAAATGCAGAATGGACCCTAAAAATATTTTACATTAATGTGAAAAAATTATAACTCATTAAATATAGGAGTAAATTATGGCTAAACCTAAAGTGGTTCTCGCTTATTCAGGTGGACTCGATACTTCGGTAATCCTTACCTGGCTTAAAGAAAAAGGTTATGATGTTATCGCTTACGCGGCAGATGTCGGGCAGGGCGAAGAACTGGATCCGGTACGTGAAAAAGCGTTAAAAACCGGTGCATCTAAAATTTATATTGAAGATTTGCGCGAAGAATTTGTTAAAGATTATGTATGGCCGCTTATTAAGTGGAACGCGTATTACGAAGGATTGTATATGCTTGGTACAAGTGCCGCGCGACCGATAATTGCGAAGCGGCATATTGAGATTGCCAAAAAAGAAAAAGCGGCTTTTGTAGCTCATGGAGCTACCGGTAAAGGAAATGATCAGGTACGTTTTGAATTAACTTTTTACGCGCTTAAACCGGATATTAAAATCATCGCTCCGTGGCGTGACCCGGAATTTGATCTTAATTCCAGAAGTAAGATGATTGATTATGCTAAAAAGCATGATATTCCTATTCCTGTATCTAAAAAGAAACCTTACAGCTCCGACAGAAATTTACTGCATATTAGCTTTGAAAGCGGTATTCTTGAGGATCCCTGGAAAGCGCCTCCGGAAGATATGTTTGTACTCACTCAGTCGCCGGAAAAGGCTCCTGATAAGCCTCAAATTATTACTGTAGATTTTGAAAAAGGAATTCCGGTTGCTGTGAACGGAAAAACTTATTCACCTGCAAAATTGCTTGAAAGATTAAATAAACTTGGCGGTAAACATGGAATTGGAAGAGTTGACATGGTGGAAAACAGATTTGTTGGAATGAAATCCAGAGGAGTTTATGAAACACCGGGCGGAACAATTCTTTATGCTGCTCACAGAGCGGTTGAGTCGCTTACAATGGATAGAGAAGTAATGCTTACCCGCGATACTCTTATGCCGAAATTCGCGCAGATAGTTTATAATGGTTTCTGGTTTTCGCCTGAGATGGAATTGCTTAACGCGTTCATAAATAAAGCGCAGGAAAATGTTACCGGAACAGCGAAACTTAAACTTTATAAAGGTAATTGTTTGGTTGTCGGTAGAAAATCTCCATGCTCGCTTTATGATGAAGATACCGCTACATTTGAAGAAGACACGGTTTATGACCAATCTGACGCGACAGGATTTATTAAACTTAATGCTCTGCGGTTAAGACTTAGAAAATAGCCGTGCAGAGTTGTCTTTGAAACAGATTAACGAATAACGAATAACGAATAACGACTCATGAATATCGCTTACCTGGTTATTTATAAAGGACGTGTTCAGGGAGTTGGTTTCAGATTCACTGTGCTGAGATTTGCGCAGGGATATGATTCACTCACAGGCTACGTTAAAAATAAAATGGATGGCAGCGTTGAAGTGTATGTTGAAGGCAAAGATTATGAAGTTGAATCTTTGCTCGAAGATATTACTATGGGACCTCATGCAGGATACATTAATGATGTAATAACAAATCTGATGTCGACATCGGGAATGTATTCGGATTTTAGAATTGAGTATTGAATACCTGATGCTGGATGCTGGATACTGGATGCTGGATGCTGGATGCTGGATGCTGGATACTGGATACTGGATGCTGGAT
>JAOZNZ010000154.1 GCA_029933535.1 bacterium
CTTTTAATTTTGCATTCATGCCTTGGGGCATGGATAAAGGATTTAAAGAATTATGACGCCAAAAGAGGTGTTGCCGGTATTCCTGTCTAAAATGCGAATCATAGGACTTTCGGCCAGGCACTAGTTAAAACAAGGAGAAAAAAATACAATGAGGAATCTGAGAATGGCTGTTGCTGGATCTCTGTGTGTCATGGTTGTTTTAGCCAGTATGACCACAAATGCACAAGAAAAGGAAAATACAATGAAACTGATTGAAACACGAAAGATATGGGGCAAAGCGGCCCACAATGCTTTTACCGACCTCGTTCGATTTCATGACCGCTGGTTCTGCGTGTTTCGCGAGGGGAAAGGACATACCGCCCCCGATGGAGCATTGCGAGTTATCACATCAACCGACGGCGACAAATGGAAATCGGCGGCCCTAATCACATCGCCAAATTCAGACCTGCGCGATCCGAAGATTACCGTGACGCCTGACGGCCAACTGATGCTCTGTGGGACTGCGGGGCTGCACGACAAATCGAAGCCAATGTACCAATCATTGGTCTGGTTCTCAAAAGACGGTCGCACTTGGAGCGACAAGCGAGAGGTAGGCGATCCGGATTTCTGGCTCTGGCGAGTGACGTGGCACATGGGGAAGGCATATGGCATCGGCTACGCCTGTGGCAAGAATCAGTCAGTCCGGCTTTACTCCAGCAACGACGGTAAGAAATTCGATACGCTCGTTGATTGCTTGTTCAACATCGGCCGCCCCAACGAATCGTCGCTTGTGTTCGATGGCGATACAGCCTACTGCCTGCTGCGGCGCGACGGCAAACCGAACACTGGTTTGCTCGGAGTTTCACACCCACCGTACACGAAGTGGGAATGGAAGGATACGGGCACGCGTGTTGGCGGCCCGCACATGATCCGCCTGCCCAATGGTCGGTTTGTAGCCGTAGTGCGTCTCTATGACGGCAGGCAACGTACCTCGCTTTGTTGGATCGATCCGCAGGCGGGCAAGCTCACCGAGTTCCTCAAGCTGCCGTCTGGTGGAGACACGAGCTACGCCGGTCTCGTTCTGCACGATGGGTTGCTATGGGTCAGCTACTATTCTTCCCACGAAGGAAAGACGGCCATCTATCTGGCTAAGGTCAAGATTGACAAGTAAAGATCCCAACAAGGGGTTGGAGCCTAACCTGGTCTTCCTCGGGAAATGAAATAAAATGACAACAACGCTATATCAGATTGAACTTGATCAAACCTCTGTTAACTGTGGCATGAGTTACGTAGTCCAACTGGAGGACTGCAGCTTCATCATCATAGACGGTGGATACTTCACCACTGGCGAAGAGGACAGACTGTATCGTTTTCTTCTCGAAAAATCTGAAGGCACTCCCGTCATCACCGCATGGTTCTTCAGTCATGCTCATCAGGATCATGTCGGGAACTTCATTCAGTTTATGAGAAAGCACGGCGCTTCTGTGCAGATCCAACGATTACTCTATAGTTTTCACCCCGTTAATTTGTCGAACATGACAGGAGACTGGAAGAGCAGTGATCCCGCAACAGTCAAAGCATTCTATCAAACAGTGGATGAATATTGCGCAGGTGCCGAAAAAATAATACTGCACTCAGGGGATACGCTTACATTTGGAGAGCTGACACTTGACGTAGTTTACTCTTATCAAGATCTCTATCCGGAACCCGCTACATTCAACGATTATTCAACGGTGATCATGACTACCGTCAGTCAGCATAAGATTCTTTGGCTTGGCGATGTGGCCGGCAAGGCGGCTGCTGTATTGCTGCGAAATCCAGAAAGACTGAAATGTGACATCGTGCAGGTCGCGCATCACGGCATCGATAATCATGAAAGACTTTGCGCCCTCTACACAGCAACAGAAGCCTCAGTTGCACTATGGCCAACACCCGATTACGGCATGGCGACAAAAGATACAAAAGCACTAAGTATGGAGCTGCAACCGGATCCCGCGTTCAGATATGAACGCGATAACATGGTCTCATTTTCTTTCCGATATTTGACGCCTCGCAATGTTAAACCAGCCACATGATAAGACGCAGAACAAATCCATGCAGACGACGGCAAATAGCCGCGCCTGATGGATGACGTTATGCAGAGGAAGAAAATTGCAATACATGAAGCTGAAAAAACAAATCAATAGAATTTCCGAATATTTTCAATTTGCTGTACTTTGGTTTCAAACTAAAAATCATCTCTAAATTGAGAAAAAAGTCACTTTTTATTTTAGGAATATTAAGTATTTCTATTTTACTTCAAACGTGTATTCTGGTAAAATATAATGATTAAAAATTACATTACAAAAACTCTAACAAAATATTATGAAAAAACAATTAGAAATCGGTATAATCGGACTTGGTGCAATGGGACCATCACATGCTAAAACATGTGCATCTTTACCTGATGTTCACCTGAAAGCTATCAGCGATATATCACCTGAACGGTTAAAAACTGTCGCTGCTGATTTAAATGTTCAAGAGCAATACCAAGATGGATTTGAAATGATCGAAAAAGCTAATCTTGATGCTGTAATCATTGCCCTTCCGAATCATCTACATGCAAAGTTTTCAATAAAAGCCTTACAAAATGGTTTGCATGTTCTTGTTGAAAAACCGATTGCAACCAATGTCGCAGAAGCTGAGGCAATTATTAAAGCGAGTTGCGAAGCGAATAAAACATTGATGATTAATTTTAACCAACGGTTCAAGCCGCTTCATCTGGCTGCCAGAGATATTATTGCAACAGGAAAACTCGGTGAAATATATTATGCTAAGACAAAATGGTTGCGACGGAAGGGTATTCCCTGGTGGTATGAAGCAGGTGGCAAAGGCGCTCTTTCTACCGAAATAGCCGGTGGTGGACCTTTAATTGACTTGGGTATACATCAATTAGACCTTGCTTTGTCTATGATGGGATTCCCGGAAGTTGTGAGTGTAGATGGAACGACCTTCTATGGGCTTGGTAAAAAGCAAGGTGAATTGAAGAAAATAAATTACGCTCTTGAGGATGCCGGAGTTGCATTGATTCGATTCAAAAACAATCAAATGTTATTTCTCGAAGCGAGCTGGACTATGCACTGTAAAAATAAAGATGTGCAGGAAACAATTCTTTATGGAGACAAAGGTGGAATGCGACTTGCCGATACTGTAGAGATATATTTTGAACAAGATGGTATCCAGATGGATTCCACCATTACAAAATATGATGGTGCAAAAGAAGGAGATTTGGTAGGTCATTTTTGTAGGGTTGTTCAAGGTAAGGAAACGCAAATTATATCCGGTGAACAAGCTCTTCTCGGACTTCGCATATTAAAAGCTGTTTACGAGAGTGCTAAGACCGGAAAAACAGTTTATTTTGATTGAGGATTTATACTGTATTTCTTCTGTACAGTGAATATCCTGAAGTTGTTGTTCATCTCAAGAAGCTGAGTCTGGGATATTGGCAAAGTATAAAAGTGAAAAAGCAGCAAATGTTAATAACAGAAAATTATTGAATAAAAATAATATGAAAAAAAAATACATTACCGTTCCGGCTATCTGCTGTCTTGTCAGCCTGATTAGCGTTATCAATGCAGTTAATGTTCAAGCTGCCGGCACGTCGAAAAGAGTCAAGCCGGCAAAGAAAGTTCCTGCCTACGATGCATCTGTTCCCAAACCCACTTTAACCGAAGTCCGCTATGGGAAGCACGAAAGACAAGTTCTTGATTTCTGGAAAGCGTCGTCTGACTCGCCTACACCGCTTGTTTTTGCTATTCACGGCGGAGGTTGGCGTGGCGGCAGCAAAGAGTTGATTCACCGTTTTGTCGACACCTCGGCACTGCTGAAAGCGGGTATCTCGGTCGTTGCCATCAACTACCGGTTAGTAGCCCATGCTGAGGACGTTCATCCACCGGTCAAAGTGCCCTTGTATGATGCCGCCCGCGCTCTGCAGTTTGTCCGCAGTAGAGCTGATGAATGGAATATTGACAAGAATCGCATAGCCGCTGCCGGTGAATCAGCCGGAGCTTGTTCCAGTCTCTGGCTGGCTTATCATGATGATCTTGCGGATCCGAAGAGCGACAGTGACATTGCACGTGAATCGACTCGATTCTGTTGTGTTGCTCTCAAGGGAGCCCAAACCACCCTTGACCCAAAGAAGATGAAAAAGTGGACTCCAAACAGTCACTACGGATGGCATGCCTTCGGGAAAAAGAACTTTCCCGAGTTTTTGGCCGACCGTGAAAAATTACTGCCGTGGATTGTCGAGTATTCTCCCTACGCACTCGTAAGCAAAGACGCTCCTCCGACTTATCTGTTCTACAACACTCCCCCGGACATTGGTAAGAAACAGAAAGACCCAACGCACTCCGCCAATTTCGGAGCAATGCTTAAGAAGCGCTGTAAGAAACTCAAAGTTAAGTGTGAAGTGATGTATCCCGGCGCTTCAAAGGTGAAATACAAAACCCCCACAAACTACCTCATTGCAAACCTCAAAGATCGTTCCGGAACATCACGAAAGAAATAACGTGTACTGCACGGTCATCGACGATTTGTGTTAATTAATTAACTTTGTGATCAATGAATATAGATACACTGACAAAAAAATATCCTTCCTCCGATGAAGTCGATTCCTGGATTGATTCGATATTTGAAACGGTTGATTCCGTGAGTTGCAACGCAGAACTCCTCCCAAATCAGGGATTCACACATAATCTGGGCATACGTCACACTCCCGGCTTCCAATATGTCAGATTTTCTCCGGAAGGTGCACCCGAATTCTTCGGATACTGGCAGCCGGCAATTTCATCCCCGGCACCTCTTGTTGTGCATGTACCGGGATACGGCGCTGAAATGAGCGTGCATCCGGATTTAGTGGCGGCAGGTTACAATGTGCTGCATATCTCACCGTTAGGTTATTCTACACCCAATGGTGCCGACGAGACTAAGAAACGTGACGGTGAGTGGCCGGTTCTTCCTGACACAATTCTCAGTCACGGCAAGAAAGGATATAAAGCTTGGTTGGCACATTGTGTCATGGCAATCCGCTGGGCTTTAGGCCGACCTGAGACATGTGACAACAGAGTATCATTCTTCGGAACCAGCCAGGGCGGAGGCGGAGCATTACTGCTGGCATCGCTTTTCAAAGATCGCGGAGTCAGGTGTGTTGCCGCGGATTTGCCTTTCCTGACAGATTTTCGGGGTGCACGTGGTCAGGGAGCTTATATGAAGTTCTCGGACACGCTGAAGACCATAGACGATATGGAATCCGCGTGGTATGCTGCCGGGTTTATTGACACCCTGTCCCATGTTCACAGGCTTGATCTTCCTGTCCTGCTGACCAGCGGTGGATGCGACGATGTATGTCCTCCCTCTACCATTGAAGCCCTTTTTGAGCGTCTTCCCGGGACACGTTCATACACATATCTGAAAGGAACAGGTCATTGCTACACGACACAGTTCATTCCTTTGGCAGCGGCATGGTTCAGGCTATATGCATGACTTGCACAAAATACAACAAATTTTTATGCCGGAATTGGGTTTCATAAAATATAGACAAAGTAATAAAGTTTTAGTATAATGTATTTATTATATGATAAAGTCATCAAAACTATTTATATTTTTTTTTATTTCATGCGCAAGTATATTTGCTTATCTTAACAACGAAGACGGCATGTATGAAGATATGCTTCAACCGGCTTATTATCATGTAACAAACAGCAATCCGTTCAGGACAGAAATAAATACATTTGTGCATTTTGCACGACTAATTTCATTTAACCATCCGCTGCAAAATCCATCAGGACAAATGCCGGAATATTCAACTCCGTTAAATGGTGAGTTTGGTGCAATAAAAGGATTTGATCCAAATAAACAACATCATGCTGCATTAGATATGCATGTGGGAAACAATAAAACTGCAGTAAATTTATATGCTGCTTATGACGGTTATGTAAGCACAACTCAAGACGTTCTTAAATATAGAGACTATTTAGCAATTACAAAAAATGTTACAAATGAATCCGGATCTGCAATAGGTAAAATCGTTACTCTTTACGCGCATATTGATGTTGATTTAGATATCAATGACAGTTTAGATTTAAATGGTTCAAATGTTGTTAAAGGTCAACTCATTTCCAAAAATTTATATTCAGGAACTGTAGGCGGGCCGCACTTACATTTTGAAATTAGATATTATAGAAATACTGATATTGGAACGGAATCATATTACGGAATGAGACTGGGAAATCCTACCTTTACTGAGGAATCTACCGGAAGCTGGATTTACGGTTTTTGGGATCCTAACGTAGGCTACGGTTTTGCGGACATGAACAATCAAGTTATTCCTGAACCGACCGGCTTTTTATTTTTTAATATGATCTTTTTTATTTATTATTGGAAATTAATCTTAAGATGAAATAAGACGAGGAAAAATAATATGTCTGATATGATTGTTAAATTGTACGACCTGCCCGAAAAGGAAGCTCTTATCAAAAAACTTGGAAAGCAGGGAATCGTTATTCGCGTTGCAATGCCTTACGAAAAACATGATGTTGTCGAGTGGGTAGAAAAAATGTTTGGTGCAGGTTGGGCGAGTGAATGTAACGTTGCTTTCAGCAATCAACCCGTTTCCTGTTTCATAGCTACAGAATCAGGGAAAATCATAGGTTTTGCATGTCATGACAGCACATGCAAGAATTTCTTTGGGCCAACAGGTGTCATCGAAATAAAACGGGGGCTCGGTATCGGTAAAGCGCTTTTCCTGGCATGCCTACATAAAATGGCCGCGAACGGATATGCATATGCCATAATCGGCGGGGTCGGTCCCGCAGATTTCTACACCAAAGCTGCAGGGGCAGTAACAATAGAGGGCTCTTCGCCCGGAATTTATCGTGACCAATTAACAGAGAAAAAATAAAATCGACGTTCGAAGGGGCAAATGAAAAAGTTAATAGTTGTCATAGCTTTACTCCTCATAACAAGCATTCAGTGTTCTATTGGACCGGTTCGGGAGCTGTGGCTCCATTCCCATCCCGTGAGCAGGGAGATGGTAAGCCGTCAGATAACCATAACTAAAGCTGATCCGGTGTTGCTTGAGCTCAATCGGAGGTTTCGGAAGCGCGCTGGCAGCCGCGCCGGTATTGCGCTTTACTTTCCGCATGAGTTTGATACGTCGCCGTGCGCTCCATGTGTGAAACTGCCAAACGGGCAGAAGCTTGATGTGTCGTGCGTAGGTCTTGACAAGAAAGGGCGCCGATATACTCTTGAAACTGGCGCTTCATGGCATGATGACGGAAAACCTGTCCTATTTTACAGATTCGATCCCCTGTTACCTGGGGATACCGCGATAGTGCAATTGGAGTTAGCTGCCACCACCAATGTCGTAATAGACCGCATCAAATGGCTTGATGGGCTCTGGAAGTAGAACTTCGAACAACACCTTGGTGCGTAAATTTAGTGCCCAATCAAGGCAAACGTTCAGGCACAAAAAGATAAATTG
>JAOZNZ010000155.1 GCA_029933535.1 bacterium
AACCGCTTCGCGGTAGACATACGACCAATACTAATAATTGAACTGAATACCCCTTATCCAATAGATTCGATGAGCCCACAACATTGCTGATAAAATAATAAACAGTAAACTACCTTCCGGCACAGAATTTATTTCCACAAAAATATTAAAATCATTTGTCCAGACTTGTCCCGAGTAATCAGAACACGCAAGCGTAAAAGGCAGACTTGCGTGGTTAGGCGTGTTTGTAGCAATCGAAAATTTAAATAACAAAGAATTTGTCGCGGGAGAATACGCGTCTATGTTTCCGTAATGGCTATTGCTCTGAATAAGACTGACATAAGGACTGCCGGTCAGAAGTGTAGAATTAATGTTTGACAATGACTGATTCATGTCATTTAAAAGAATCACCTGCAGATCAATTGTTTCGCCCGGTTCCGGAGTATCATCACCATCGCCACCGAGTAGAGGGTCAGCCACATTGACTTTGTTAACGACTAAATTACTGTAAGTGAATCCGCCGATTTGAACATCATCAACATACCAACCTTCCTGCACTTCGAAAGAATCAGAGTCAAATCGGAATCTGACACGAAAAGTTCCGGGCGCATAATTGTCAAGAGGTAAAGAAACATTTCTTTCAGTATAAGATCCGGAAATCTTTGGGCGTAAATTATGCCAGTTATACCCATCCGTAGTTATTTGCACGTAACAAAAATCATATCCGGATTCAGTATCAATATACTCTTTAAAACGCATAGAAGCATTCGGACCATTAATCGCAATATTCGGAGTTTCCAGATAAGCGTTATGATTATTCCGATATTCCTGTGAAGATTCTTTTCCACAATACCATGACCAACTGCCTGACAAGGGACGCAACTGCGAGCGATGCCATCCTGAAGTGCCTTTCCATTCATCGTAATCACTTTCAGCGTTGTTACTAAACTTGCTAAGGAAAATTTTAGTGTTGAAAGAAAAGAAATTCCCGGAATTATCGTTTGTTTTTATTAGACCTTGAGAATCAGTTTCAACAATTAAAAACTGATATTCAGTTCCGGGTGTTAAATTAGTTAAAGTTAGTTGATGAGAAATCGTAAAATCAGTTTCATAATATTCTGCGAAAGGAGTGACAAGAATTAAACTGCCTTTCGCGGATTTGTCTGTTTCCCATTCAACTGTGGCGGTTGTATCTTTCGCGCTAACTACGGCAACATTAAAAATAAACGGAGGGATTAAATCAATAGTTGCTGTTGCTGTTCGGGTGATATTTGTTTCTCCCATTCCGTTATTAGCATCAAAATATACCGCGGAAATAGTATCACCGTGAGCTACCGTCAAAAATTCTGAACCGGCTGGAGAATTTGTAGTTAGTGAAACCGTTCCGGTGAAAATTCCGGAAAAGGATTGTGCTAAAATTATTATTTCGCCTGAAGGTTCGCTGTCGCTGAATGTTGAAACAGATATTTCCGCTTCATTTGTAAGATCAAGGTCTTTAACTTCTAAAAATGCACCTGAAGGCGCTGTGTAAGAACTTCTGTCAAAAAATATGATGCCCGCAGAACTTAATTCGCGTAAATCTACATTCGCGCACAAAGCAAACTGTTGAGAACCGCCAACAGGCACATTGTATCCTGAAACTTCCACTCTCCAAATTCCTCCGGTTACATTTTGAGCATAAATCTGCTCAACGTTATTTAAACGATCGGGTACGTTATTTGTTGCGGAATTCGCAGGATTTGAAGGGTTAAGCGTCCAGGGAAAATGAATTCCTCCGTTCGGGTCAATGATTTTTATGTCAAGATCATTAACTAATACCGGGTCGGCAAGGGGACTGGCAGGAGGATCGCTCCATACTAAAGTAACGCGAACATAATCCGCGGTATCCGGCACAAACAGAGAAAAAGAGGTTGAATCTCCATCGGATATTTCAGATTCAATAATATTATCTTTTTTAACTGTCTCTAAAGCGGGAATAATTTGAATGAGACCATATCCTGTGTCAAATCCGGGACCGGGAGCGCCCAAGTCCAAAGTAGTGTTGATTAAAATAGCTTTTACAACTGCAGGTGCCGGATTAGCGCCGGAATGATAATCTTTCCAGCATTCCGTAAGTAAAGTTGCACAGCCGATAACAACAAACGATACCATACTCGTACCGGATAAATTCTGATATTCTGTTGTTCTGTATGTTGAATAAATTCCTGAACCGTTTTCAGAGCCGGGAGCGCATAAATCCGGTTTCAAACGACCATCATCAAGCGGACCAAAACTGCTGAAATCAGCGATTTGATTATTGTCCGAATAAGTAGCGCCGACAACAATAGAATTCTTTGCGCATTGCGGAGGGGCGATATTATGATAATCCGGAATAGGGTAATTTCTCTCGTTACCTGCCGCCCAAACCGACAAGAAAGTTCTTCCGAGAATTCCTGTCGCTATGTTATCTATTAAAATACTGCACGTTTCGTAATTTCCATAATAAGAATCCGAATATCCGTTCGCGTAGATATTCATACCGATGGAATTATTAGCAAGATCGGCTCCGTAAGTATTTATTGCAGTGTTGTAATCTGCTTCTATATCGGCAGGATTATTATAAAAAAGTATTCCGCTATTTCCGTCATATTCTCCGCTGATAAGTCGCGCTTCCGGTGCCATACCGCGATAAGCGCCGCTGCTGGCTGACCCGTCTCCCAAAATTGTTCCGGCAACATGAGTCGCGTGATAATGTGAGGAGCCGCTTTCTATTACTCTTCGCCTGCTTGAATAGTCAACATGATTATCTGTCAATCCGCCGTCATAAACCAGAACATCTACATTTGTACCGGAATATTCATAAGGAGCCTGCTGGGCTGAATTAGCGCCAACAGCAGTTCGTGCGCCGTCATTGTAAACAGACAATTGCGGCCCGGTTTTTCCGATCCATTTTATATTTTCATTTTCGGAGAGTTTAGATATATTTTCCACAGGAATTAATGCCGTAACGCAGCCTATGGATGATATTTCATTTACAACTTCTCCGCGAAAATTTATGATTTTCGATTTGACTTCAGATGATTTTTTTGAATTTATAACATAAATATCAATAACTCTTAAACCGGGAGAATCTCCCACCTGATAGCTGTCATAAGAATATAAAAGCGGATCAATCTTTTTGTCGGAAGTGAATTCTATCGCCGAAATAATTTTATCCGTCCGGGAGTTTTGCTTCGGTTTTACTAACCAGACATTTTGACCCACATAGTCTCCGATCTCGAATTGTGCTGACGAAGGAGAGCCTTTGAATTTTGCGATATACCAGCGTTTTTTAAAAGAAAGATCGTTTGCAGGGGACAAATACATAACTCCACTCTTTAATTTTAAAGGTTTGGTGTTAATAGTTTGTTTCTCAAGGATCTTTATTTCTCGCAATTTATCGCAGGATTCTTTCCAGGCTCTTTTAAATAAATCGTCACGCGGCACGGCTGAATATTCTTTGTTGTTCACTTCACGGAAAACAGCTATATCATTTTTATAACATTCGTGAATAAAGCGCTGAACAGGAAGAGTTTCATCGGAGTGATTAATTTGGGCAGCAGGAAGTTTTATGTTCTTTCTGTTAAGGAAAGAAGACAAATTTTTATCCGATTTTAAAGAGACGCCTGCTTTCCCGGATAAAATTAAAAGCTCTTGAGTTGAAATTCCAAGAGCTGTAACTACTGAAATTATTGTGGTAAAATGTATTTTCTTCATATTTTCTAAATTAGAGATCGAAATATATTATTTGTTTATTATTTATATTATATTATACCATAAAATCGAATTTTGCACAATTATCAGTGTTGTTTATATAAAAGGCTTTTGATATAATATGCAAGTATATTTTTTTATGTAAAAAAGGTTAATTTTGTATATTTATGAACGAACATATTATTATTATTGATTACGGCTCGCAGTACAATCAACTCATCGCCAGGCGCGTTCGTGAGATGAACATTTACTGCACAATTGAGTCCCATGATATTTCTGCCGGAGAAGTTAAGAAGAAGAAGCCGAAAGGAATTATTCTTTCCGGTGGTCCGGCAAGTGTTTACGCGGAAAATGCACCCAAAATTGACGCGGATATTTTTAAACTCGGAATTCCAATTCTCGGGATTTGCTATGGTATGCAGCTGATGTGCCGTACGCTCGGCGGCAAGGTAAGAGCATCCCAGAAACGTGAATACGGCCGCGCTTTTCTTAATGTAACTCGAAGAAACAAACTGATGAACCGGTTGCCGAAGAAATCTGTTGCCTGGATGAGTCATGGGGATAAGGTTACAGAAATTCCTGATAGTTTTGTCGCTTGCGCTTCATCGGGAAACACTAAGTTTGCAGTAGTCGCAGATGAAAAGCATAAATTTTACGGAGTTCAATTTCATCCTGAAGTAAAGCATACTGAAAAAGGAAAACTTTTCCTGAGCAACTTTGTGAAAAAAATCTGCAAATGTAAAGGCGATTGGACTATGAAATCCTTTGTAAAACAGCAAATCAGCGAAATCCGGAAAACCGTTGGAAAGAAGAAAGTTATTTGCGGACTTTCGGGAGGAGTTGACTCTTCTGTTGTGGCTCTGCTTTTGCATAAGGCAATAGGTGACCAACTCACCTGCATTTTTGTTGATAATGGACTTTTGAGAAAAAATGAAGTTCAGGAAGTTATTGATACTTTTACAAATAATTACCATATAAAACTTCAGGTTGCATACGATGAAAAAATTTATCTGAAAAAACTTAAAAATGTAATCGACCCGGAGAAAAAAAGAAAAGTTATCGGCGGAGAGTTCATTAAATCATTCGAACGGGAAACAAAAAAAATAGGTAAAGTCCATTTCCTTGCTCAAGGAACTTTATACCCTGACGTTATTGAAAGCCAATCAGCTTTTGGCGGACCTTCGGCTGTAATAAAATCACATCATAATGTTGGTGGACTGCCGAAAAATCTTAACTTTAAACTCTTAGAACCTTTACGTGAACTCTTTAAAGATGAAGTCCGAGCAGTCGGTAAAGAACTCGGTTTGCCGGATGTGATGGTAAAAAGACATCCGTTCCCCGGACCGGGTCTTGCTGTGCGTATACTCGGTTCAATTACAAAAGAAAGGCTTGATGTCTTAAGAGAAGCCGATGCAATTTTTATTAATGAACTTCATAAATCAGGCTGGTATAAAAAAACATGGCAGGCTTTCGTTGTTCTATTGCCAATTCAAACGGTTGGTGTTATGGGTGACGAAAGAACTTATGAAAATGTTGTGGCGCTGAGAGCTGTAGATTCTGTTGACGGAATGACAGCAGATTGGACAGAGCTTCCGCACAAATTGCTTTCTGCTGTTTCAACTCGAATTATTAATGAGGTAAAAGGAGTTAATCGTGTTGTTTATGATGTTTCTTCAAAACCTCCAAGCACGATTGAATGGGAATGAATTTATTTTAGATTTTGGATTTGTGATTTTAGATTGTCAAATAACTGATAACGATTAACGATTAACAACTCATGAAAACTATTTATTTAAGCGGACCGATTATGGATGAACACGAAGGTGAAGCACGCCAATGGCGTGAAGAAGCTAAACGTATTCTTGGCGAAAAATTTTTCCTTCTTGACCCTATGCGCAGAAATTTTAAGGACCGCGAGGTTGACAGCGCGAATGAAATTGTCAGATTTGATTTACAAGATGTTGAAGATGCGGATTTTATTCTTGTAAACTATAATAAAGCCAGCATAGGCACAGCAATGGAAATTTTTCACGCGTCTCATAATCTCGGAAAATTTATAGTTGGTTTCTCACCTTTTGAATTCAAAGAATGCAGTCCGTGGATGATAAAATACTGTACAAAAATCTTGCCTTCTCTTGAAGACGCAGCTGAATATATTAAAACGCATTTTGCTTAGTATAGTTAATAGTTAATAGTTAACAGTTAATAGGAACGAATAACGAATAACGAATAACGAATAACAAATAACAGGTACTCCCTTATGAAAGGAATTATTCTCGCCGGCGGCTCCGGTACAAGATTGCATCCTCTGACGAAAATCACCAGCAAACAGTTGCTGCCGGTATATGACAAGCCTATGATTTATTATCCTCTTCAAACTTTGCTTGATGCAGGAATTAAAGAAATATTGATTATTGTCGCTCCGGAAAGCGCGGGAAATTTTCTTAAACTTCTTGGCTCAGGCAAAGAATTCGGTGCAAGATTCACTTATGAAATCCAGGATAAACCGGAGGGTCTTGCTCAAGCGTTCATACTTGGCAAAACATTTATTGGTGATGATGATGTTACTATGATTCTTGGTGATAATATTTTTGTTGGAAACGAAACTTTTCTTCTCGATGCCATTAAGTCCTTTACTTCAGGCGCGCGTGTTTTTGCAAAAAAAGTGCATGATCCGGAACGCTTTGGCGTTGTTGAATTTGATTCTGAAATGAACGCTGTTTCTATTGAGGAAAAACCTGAAAAGCCAAAAAGTAATTATGCAGTTACAGGCTTATATATTTATGATAATACTGTCGTGAATCGTTCAGAAAATCTTGCACCTTCAGCTCGCGGTGAACTTGAAATCACCGATTTGAATAATATTTATCTTGAGGAAAAAATTCTTGATGTCAGAATTTATGATGGGTTTTGGCTCGATACAGGTACTTTTGACGCATTGCTTGACGCGGGAGTTAAAGTGCGTGATTACCGTAATGAAAAATAATCTCTACTACAAATTATGATTAATAAAACAAATTATTCTTCCAATTCAATCAACAAATTCGGGTACGACATCGTTCCTATTATTAGTTCTGATGATTTGAAAACCCGCTTTGAAGGCATAGTAGATGAAATCCGACAAATTATGCCGGTAGATAATCTTATTATTATTGCTCTCCTCAAAGGTAGTTTTGTTTTTCTCGCTGATCTTATGCGCTTGCTTTCAAGACATAATATTCATATGGAAATAGATTTTATGATCCTGGGTTCTTATGGTGATAACGCCGAATCATCAGGAAATGTAGTCATTAAAAAAGATATCGAAACTGATGTGAAAGGTAAATCCATTCTCATTGTAGATGACATTCTTGATACAGGAAGAACTATGAAAAAAGCGCGCGAAATTATTATGGAAAGAGGGCCCCAATGCGTTAAATTATGCGCTCTTCTTGATAAACCGGAACGAAGAATTGAGGACGTTCAAGCTGATATTGTCGGTTTTGAAATCCCTGATACGTTTGTTGTGGGATATGGACTCGACTATGCCAGAAGACATCGAGAACTTCCTTTTATAGCGCGCCTTGAACCGGAACCCAAAGGATAAGGAATAATGGATTGATGGATTACTGAACCCTGACACCCGACACCCGAACATTGAATATCCAACATCGAACACGGAATACCCAAGGATGAAGTGAATACTAAATTCATTCCGATTAATCGGAATGAATTTCCTGACACCTGACATACTGAATTATGATGCAGTCTTTAATAATAAATTTAAGAAA
>JAOZNZ010000789.1 GCA_029933535.1 bacterium
ACTGAAATCCGGTGAAAATCTTCTCGCCGTTGAAGTATATCGATGGTCTGATGGTAGTTATCTTGAGGATCAGGATTATTGGCGGTTATCAGGAATTTACCGTGATGTTTATTTGTATTCAACTCCCAAAGTACATATTCGTGACTTTTTTGTTTCTTGTGATCTGGATGAAAATTATAAAAATGCAATACTGAATGTTAACGCGAAAATACATAATTATTCTTCAGTAAATACAGAAAAATATTCTCTTGATATTACTCTTTTTGACAAAAATCAAATTGTTGGTAAAAAAGTTTTGACTTCTGTTGATCTGCAATTAAAAGGAAATCAGGAGGAAGAAATAAAATTGCAGGCGAAAGTTGAAAATCCCGAAAAATGGACCGCGGAAACACCAAGTTTATATACTGTTATATTAACTCTGAAAAATTCTAAAGGAGAAATTCAGGAAATTGAACAAACTAAATTCGGATTCCGAAAAGTTGAAATTAAAAACTCTAAACTACTGGTCAATGGTCAACCGGTTTTATTGAAAGGCGTTAACCGACACGAATTAGACCCCGATCTTGGCAGGGCAATTACTGAAGATTCTATGATTAAAGATATTTTGTTAATGAAACAATTTAACATTAATACCGTTCGTACATGCCATTATCCCGACCAACCTTTATGGTATGACTTATGTGATAAATTCGGGTTATATCTTATTGATGAAGCAAATATAGAATCTCACGGGATGGGTTACGGTAAAGAATCACTCGGACATGATAAATCATGGCAGGCAGCGCATGTTGACAGAGCCGTTTCTATGGTTGAACGTGATAAAAATCATCCTTCAATTATTATCTGGTCGCTTGGAAATGAAGCGGGACCGGGTATAAATTTCCAGGCATGTTCGGAAAAAATAAAAGAACTCGATTCATCACGTTTTATACATTACGAACGTATGAATTCTGTCGCGGATGTCGATAGTGTTATGTATCCAAGCGTTCAAAGTTTAATAGATGCCGGTGAAAAAAAATCCGACAAACCTTTTTTCGTATGTGAGTACGCTCACGCAATGGGGAATGCCATAGGTAATCTTCAGGAATATTGGGACGCTATAGAAAAATATGACCGGCTGATTGGCGGATGTATTTGGGATTGGGTTGATCAGGGCTTGCGTAAAAATACTCCCGTAGGCGATCCAACAACAGGAATTAATTACAAACCTGAATCTTTAGCACCTTTGAAAAAAGGTGAGTATTGGGCTTATGGCGGTGATTTTGGCGACCTTCCAAATGATAAAAACTTTTGTATTAACGGAATCGTTTCTCCTGATAGGCAGGTATCTCCCAAATTATGGGAGGTGAAAAAAGTTTATCAGTATGTTGATATAAAATTGGACGCTCTAAAATCAAATCAAATTGCTTTAAGCAATAAATACAACTTTATTAACTTAAACCAATTCACTGTTAAATGGTCGCTTAAAGAAAATGGTAATCTAATCCAAAATGGTGAACTTAACGCGCCCGATACTCCGCCTGGAACTAATTCAATTATTACAATTCCCATCAGTAATCCTGAATTACAGCCTGGCGCTGAATATTGGCTGCGCATTGCTTTAGTTACAAAAAAAAATAATTCATGGTCGAAAAAAGGACACGAAATCGCCTGGCAGCAAATTCGTATGCCATATAATGTTCCTGACGCTCCGGTTAAAAAAACCGCTGATATGAATAAGCTTGATCTTGAAAAAATTGCTGATTCAATTATTGTTCGCGGTAATAATTTTCTTGTTTCGTTCAGTGAAAAAAGCGGAACTATTGATGAATATGTGTTTAACAAAAATACAATAATAAACAAATCTACAAACGGACAAATTAACGGCCCGCTGTTAAATATTTATCGCGCTCCTGTAGACAA
>JAOZNZ010000156.1 GCA_029933535.1 bacterium
ACAAAAAATAGAACAAGAGTGATTTTGATCATGGGAAAAGATTACAGTAGATTTGTAATGCGTTTTGAAGATATATCAATTACTGATTGCGCAACCTGTAAGCATAATCATGGAGATGTTACGTGCGATGCTTTTCCTGATGGAATACCGGATGTTTTGCTTAAGCCGGAAGGTCGCCATCGAGAACCGATTGATGGCGATCACGGGATACAATATGAACCGATTGAAAATGAAAAATAAATAAAAACGCTTTATAATAAGTTGTCGTTTATAATTTTTTTTTTGCTTCTTCGACATTCGACAATTTGTGTTGAATAGAATTAACAAAATATGTTGAATGAATAGGTGATCAGGACGAAGATCCCGATTTCCGATATTTAGAGTGGGAAGAACAGGGGGTCAGGCACTCACTCTGTTCACTCCAGGCACTCACTCTGTTCACTCTTGATGTTGATTTCCCGCCACGGTTGAGAAAATTTCCTCTGGAGAGCAAATTTATGGTACTATTTTATTTCGTTAGGCAAATATTGAAAACGTGATAGCTCAAAATAAAATGTTACCGAAGCAGATAAAAAAAGAGGTGTCATTTTTTGTTATAAGTTACAGTTATTATTATATCAAAATTGATTCTTTTTTGTATTTCTGATGCAACTCTATACACTTTACGTTTTATTTCTTTAACTTTCCAAGCTGCCTTAATGTTCTATCTATTTCTGTGACAAGTTCCCACGGGTCCAATGTGTCGTAAACTTCCTGTAACGGTTTACAGATTTCATTATTATAATTGTTTTCTTTGCCATAAAACTCTAACAGTCGAGCATATGGTGTTCTTGCTTTATCATAAATTTTTCTTCGTTTTCCACTTGTTTTGTCGTATATATTCCGAATTATTTTTCGACCTGCAACAAAAAAGTTATTGTACATTTCATCAAGTAAATATAATTTATTCATTACCTCAAGTGCTTTTAAAGAAGTGAATCTTGAATATCCTACGAGTTCGCGAACATAATACCGATTTGCCCTTTCTACATGGGCATTGTCATTTTTTTTGCCCTTACGGCTACGGGTAAATAAATAATTATTTATTTCTGTCCATTTAATAATTAAAGCATTTAAAAATTCACTTCCGTTGTCGGTATCTATCCAGTTTATTGGATACGGTATTTTTCCATCTGTATAATTCATTGCCCCATGTACACAGTGCATGCTCTTATTTTCTATACATTTTCTTATTATCCAATTCGTCACTTTATCTATGCTGGTAAAAGTATATAAATATTGCCCGCTTGGATCGCCGCCATTGTGTTCTACTAAATCTATTTCCAAACAGCCTGGTTTTTTCGGCTTTGGATAACTGATTTGCAATGGTATTTGACCACAAAACTTTGAGGCTGATTTGTAATGCTTTTTTACTCCGCTTTTAACTTTGTATGCACCTGGTAAGACTCGTTTTAATGTACTTATGCTGATAGTTTCTATTAATATTTTTAATTCATAAGATATTTTTTTATAACGTTTTTCATATAATTTTATTGCTGTCGGTATTTCCGGATGAAACAATTCTGCACATGTATTGCCAACTGCAACTCGTAATTTCTTAAGTATTAAAATTAAGTTAGGATTATCATAAATCTTCTTTCTGCCACGTTTCTCACGATAATATTTTTTTTCTATAAGATTATTTAACGTTCTTATTGCATGTTTACAATGAAAACCTGTACTTTTGCACAACTCGTCAAGTATTATTGTTTTTTCTTGTCTGCCTGCTGTTAAATATCGTTCTTTTAACGATGATAACAGCTCATGTCTTGCCGGATAGCTCATTTTGTGTCTCCGCCTTGATACACCTCTTGGATAATCATTTTTCATTATGTTACTCCTTTTATTTTCGGTAACATATATTATGAACTATCCGTAACCCTTTCGGTAACATTTATTTTGAACTATCGCGGAAAATTGCGTTTAGTTGCTTATTTTTGTATAATATAAGTGACAAGCAAAAATCCGTATAACGACAACTAGATTAACCGTGTAAAACTATGATTGAAACCGAAGTAACTTATACTCTTGAGCATCAAGGGAAATTCTATATTATCGAACATGTTCCTGCACGAGTATGTCGGGAAACCGGCGAAGAATATTTCGCGCCTGAAACGGTAGAACATATTCAGAGTTTCATTAAAGAACACAAAAAACCTGTTCGAGTGGTAGAAACGCCTGTTTATAATTATGCTTAGATTGCTTTAAGATTATAATTAATTTCTCAATTGTATTTTGAGTGCATGATTTCATTCGACAAAATATGTTAAATGAATAGGGGGTCAGGCACCGGTTTCTTTACACTAAAAAAAAACATAAATATTTGTATAACGATAACTAGAAATGATGGCCAACGACAACTAGATTTGAGGTAAAGTATATAATTATAGTTAAATTTAGGAGGACATAAACATGAATACAGCAAGACATGGCCTTTCAATAGGTATCGAAAGATCCGGTAGTGATTTTTTTCTCTCACTTAAAGCTGTGGGAAAACTTACACACGAAGATTATAAAAGAATTACTCCAATGATCGATTCTGCATTGAGTATGGTGAAAGAACCACAGGTGAAAGTTCTGATCGATGGAACACAAATGGAAGGTTGGGAGTTAAGAGCTGCATGGGATGACTTTAAGATTGGTTTAAAACATGGAAACGAATTTAAAAGAATAGCGATTTATGGCAATAAAAACTGGCAGGAAATTACCGCTAAAATCGGGTCGTGGTTTATTTCAGGTGAGGTAAAATATTTTGATGACGAGGGAGATGCTTTAGCCTGGTTAAACGCATAATATAACAATGTGAATAATTTTGACACTAATTACACGAATTCACACGAATTAAAATGAATAGGGGGTCAGGCACCGATTCTTTACACTTAAGAAATAAAACATAAATATTGTTGAATTAAAAAACTTTGCGTGCTTGGCGACTTAGCGCTGTGCCCGCATGCCCGGAGAGTTTCGGGGCGTATGCTGGGAGAGTAAAAAAATTATATAATAGCCTTCGAATCACCAAGAAATATGATGCATTTTTCTTGGTGAATTTTTAAAGAAAAACGATGGAATGCATTGGAAACAAAGTGATTGTAAGGGTGTATGACCATGTGAGGGGTTGGGCTTTATCTCAAAACGATAATATAAATTCATTTCGCCACTAAGGCACTAAGACATTGGGAATCCGGCGAATGCCCGGACTAAGAATTAAATTTTTTAAAACAGTAAAATTTTCTTTTTTAAATCATTCTGCTGTTCATTATTTTGCAAACTTTTTATTTCGTTAGGAAAACAATGAAAATTGCGTTTGGTTGCTTATTTTTGTATAATATATTTATAATTCCAGAAAAACGCCTATGTTTTTCCGGGAAAAGATAAAAGGAAAAAATGCTATGAAGCTATATGAGAACATGTTTTATTTCATTTCTGGTCACAGTAGGGGGTGGGCTTCCTCATCAAACGAAAAAACTGTTTACATCTCCTTGACAATGTAAACGAAATATATAAAACTGTTTACATCCACTTGTGATATCAAAAATAGGCTTCTAATAATTTTAGACACTAATTGCACAAATTTTCACGAATTAAAGTTAATATTCCAATTGTATTTGGATTACCCGTCACGACGCGTCTTCGACAAACGACAATTTGTTTTCTTAAATGATTTTTGCATAAAAAATGAATAAAACACCCCTGAAATGAGTATTATTAATAACACACTTCACCAAAAGAGGAAATTATGGAAAACCAGGAAAATAAAAAAAATGCGGATAATGGCGGCTTGTTTCCCATTCTTATGGTAAATTCTTTTATTTGGGCCCTTGCCATTATTATGAACTTAATTGTTTTTCACAGTACCGGACAAGATAAACGATTGTTTGTTGTGCTTTTGGGAGGTACTGTCGTTTCCATAGTCGCAGTTTCGAAGGCCTGGAAAAACCGTAAGAAGAATATTGTTTCATAACAATATGCTTCAGGTTTTGATCGATTAATTTTACTCTAAGGAGCATTATGAAATACAAAGTACATCGTATAGAGATTAAAATAGATAAGGGTCAAATCGAACTAGAACAATTTTTGAACACTTTGGAAGGCGAAATTGTGTCTATAATTCCAAACATTGCAAAAACGTCTCTTTTTCAAATTTATGGGATTACGCGTAAAATAGACTTTCTACTCATTGTCGAAAAAATTAAATAGTTCTTTTCGCTTTTGACATACGACAATTAATGTTGATTAAAAAAACTTTGCGTGCTTGGCGCCTTAGCGAGAGTAATGGGAAGAACAGGGGGTCAGGCACTCACTCTGTTCACTCTTGATGTTGATTGTAACTTTTGAAAAAATTGCTTTGATAAAATACTACAAGAATCAAAATGGTGGATTTAGATCTTCAACTGCAACAAAAACAATTCAATTCTGCTATGTATAAATATACAAGCAGAAAAATATATAAGTTGTTCGGTAAGTTGGTTTCAGTTGTAAATGTCTCTTTTCAAATATATCTGTTATATCTGATAACTCAGATTTCCATTAGTGCATTCTGGAATGTAAATGCCTTCTTTGCCGCTTTTATTCTTACCGATTTTGTGAATGGACTTGTCCACATGATTATGGACAATACCGCCGGATATAATTCAATAGCCGGGCCATTAATTGCGAATTTTCATTTGCACCATAAAAAACCAATGTATAAAAAAAGCCCGATTCTCTTTGTCTATTTCAATGAAAGCGGAGCAAAAGTCTGGCTTGTAGGGTATCTTTTTATTGTTTCAATTATTCTTGGTTTTTCTAACCCGAATCCTGTTGCTGCATATATTCTTGTATATGTGGGAATTCTATCTTCTGTTGCAGAAGTGTCGCATTACCTTTGCCATACATCAGATTCAGGCATATTTATGTTTCTGTCAAAAATCGGGGTGTTTCTGTCTAAACAACACCATGCTAAACACCATTTAAAAGATAATACCAATTATGCTTTTTTGAACGGTTGTACTGATCCACTAATCAACCTGATTGCCGGAAAATTTTATAAAGGATATAAAGAAACTACAGATTGCCATTTTGCACAGTATACCGGAGAAGGGTCTGAAAATCGCTGAATAAGTCAAAATGATTAGAGTCAAAATGATAATACAAATTTATTTATTAATATTAAAACAATTAATTTTTCTTACTTAATCATTTTGCTGTTCATTATTTTGCAGACTTTTTATTTCGCAGAATGATTGACAGCAGAATAATTTTTTAATACAAATACAATTCTATTTTATTTATTAATGGTTCTGCTGTTAATGGTTCTGTTTATAATCTTTTTTATTTTCCGGGCGGGACGGGTGTGAAGGTGAATTTTTGCACGTTGTAACCGCTCTTGAAAACTATTCGCATTTTGTGCTTGCCTGCCGGGAGAGTGATGATGGTGGAAATATCAGACCATACTTGCCACCCGCCGGTTTCGGTTGTTTTAACGGGGCCGGTAATGTCCGTACCGTCTAACTCAATATGGAAACTGCTGTTGCCGCCTGCATAATGGGTTACAAGTTTATATTTACCTGTTTTGGCAATATCAACTGTGTATTCCAACCATTCGCCATTTTCAATCCAACTTACAGCGCAGACATTTTCTGAACCGAGTTGGATGTCAACACCTTCCCGCGGCCGGTAAAATCCCCCGAGATTTTCGGTTTCATTATCGTGGTAAGCGATGCTTTCACCTCCATGATCGAAGTCAATAGCCGGGATGACACCGGGAATGGTGTGAGGTTTGCCGTTGTAGGGTCCGGGGGACGACTTTTCAACAACGATCGCCGGTGGTGCAGACGGGGGACCGGTTGGGGCAGTACCGTCCACGAAGGAATAATTTGTCGCAAGGTCATTGGCGTTGTTTGCGTCGGGCATGATAACCAGTTTGTCCTCCTCAAGGATTTTGGAATTGATCAGGTGACCTCCACCGCCATAGGCACGCAGAACGACATTACCGTTGGGAAGCTCAAGCCATTGGAACTGCTCGTTGATTCCCACCGTGCTGCTAACAGGCGTTAGTGCGTCGGATTCGCATGTGGTGCTTACATAGAGGCCGTTTGATGCCTTGAAACTCACGAGTCCGGAACCGGTGTGCTCAATGATGAACTTGTCGTTTTGATTACCCGTGTAGTTAGGCAGGTCGGCCTTAAGATTACCATTCGCACTGACGAATTTGCCCTGACCACGGTCGAAAATACCGATAGCTGAACCATGAGCAGGAATTGCCGGGGACGCATTCACCGGCCAGACGCAGGTGGCCGAGTCCGGTGTCCAGACGACACCGGCTCTCTCAAGCCGATAGGCCAGTCCGGGCAGTTCGTCATCATTTCCAGCGAGCCATTGGAACTGCATCCATCCGGTTTGTTGAGATTCGAATGCAGCATTGTATGATTCATCGCCCTCGATTTTTGGGTCGGGAACAGTATCACCCGGCCAGAATTCGGTGCATAGTGTTACGGGATACGAAGGATTTGTTTTGAATAGGTCGAGGCATTTCTCGATCCCTTCCAGTGTTTCATAACCATGCCATGCTACGCCTGCGTTACTCCAGTCCACGCCTTTGGTTTTCACGTATTTTACGGCGTCACTCGCTGCGCCTTCATTCCTGAAGCCCATGTATGAGAACAGGAGAATCATTGTATCCGGAGCTGCAGTGCGTATGGTTTTATACATCGCCACCTGCTTGTCCCAGTCTTCCGGTTTCCAGTGCCCTGCGGTATGAGCTACCGGCTCGTTTTTAGCTTCATAGATCACATGAGTTTCGTTTTTATATCTTGGGGCGTAGAAATTCCAGAAATCGTGAATAAACCTTAGGTTGTGAATTGCTCCGTTTTCACCGTTGCAACCAATAGTGATAATCAGGTAGAGACCGGCTTTAGCGCATCGCTTAACCAGAATATCGCAGTCATCGGCGTTGCATCCTACCGGGTTAGTGTTTCCTGAAGAATCACCTTCCAGATAGAGGTGCAGGGAGTTGAAACCGTATTTTGTTGCCAGTTCATTGAGAGATTTTTGGGTTGGCATGTATTTGGACTGGCTGCCGTAGGGATCGCCACCGTCCCAGGAAAGACTTACACCTCGAAGAAGAGAATTATTATCGCTGAGCAGGCGGTTGAAGCCCATGCTATTGTCGATATGCGGTCGCTTGCGGCCAATCCGGACATCGGAACTGTAAGCACAGTGTGTGAGCAGGCAAATCATCAAGCAGCCGGAAAGGATTTTACAAAGCGAAAATCTGAAGATTTGCGATAAAGAATAGAGATAAGAAGATTGGAAATGGAGCATAATTTTTTATGTCAAAATGATTAATTTAATACGATTCTTAAAACAATAATTTTTTTCTTTCTTAATCATTTTGCTGTTCATTATTTTGCAGAATGATTGACAGCAGAATAATTTTTAATACAA
>JAOZNZ010000790.1 GCA_029933535.1 bacterium
TGAGTACAGTGTTACTTCGGTGCTTGTTGGGTATTTTTCGGTTTAATTCTGACCACTGAATACCGAATACTGAATACCATTGCGCTTTGCGCAATAGACGCAAGATATTGCGTCTCTACACCACTCCCATAGCTTTTAAATTCTTGAATGATATTTCAATAGAATCAAAAATATTTCTGTCTCCAAATGGGGTGTCTTGTTCTATTGAATACCAGCGAACATTTGTTTCTTCACATGCTTTGATAATGCCTGGCCAGTCAAGATTTCCTTCTCCGATTTCACAAAAGACGGGTTCATTATTCACAATTACAAAATCCTTAAAATGAACAACTGGCATTCTGCCGGCAACATTATGAATCCATTTTACCGGACTGCCACCTCCGCGAGCGACCCAGTGAACATCTATTTCGGCATAGAGGTTTTCTGGATTAGTTCTCTCGTAAATTTCTTTCAAAAAAGTTTTATTAGTGTATTTAACAAATTCACAGTGGTGATTATGATATCCGAATTTTATTCCCGCGTTTTTAAATTTTGCACCGATTTCATCCAGCTCTTTAGCGAGAGCAATCATACCTTCAAGGCTCCAGCAATCGTTTCCGGGATGTCCCAGAGCCGTAAAATCGCATTCCCACAATTTCAATTTAGCTACAACGGAATCAAAATTATCCCGCATATTTTGTAAATTTTCATGCGAAGCACAACAATAAAGTTTATGTTTTCCAAGCAGTTCTCTGACTTCCATAGGTTCTATTGGCCCTATCCCGGAAATTTGAATGGCTTCATATCCGATATCTTTAACTTTCCCTAAAGTCACATCAAGGTCTTTGGCTGTTTGGCAGTAATCGCGCAAATTATAAAGAGTTACGGCGATTTTAGTATCTGGAGTTTTCATATTTTTTTTTGGGTTGTAAGATAATGTAATGTTATCAATTGATATTTTTCTATTCAAATTTAAAATAGTCAAGCCCAAGATTATATAATTTTTTTGCTTTTGGGTTTGCGCCGATAATTTCTATTTTTAAAATATTTTTTCCTTTTTTTAATTTAACTTTACCAAAATTAGTTTTATAGGACACTTTCAGTCCCGATCTATAACAATCAAATTCTTTTCCAATTTTCCCGCCATTAAAATAAAATTGAATTATTGCGTAATCATTATTTCTTGCGACTTGCCCGACAAGATTTTTTTCAATGTTTTCTGAGGAATTAATTTCAACTTCAAGATAATCGCCCGGCTTTGCGCCTGTCCAAAAGAGTTGTTCATCGCCACTCCATCGCGGTCCATTATAATTCATATTTTTTGTTGAAGTAATACCGCCGGTAATTTTGATGTTTTTATTTTTTTCAAATTCAATTGCGCCTTCCACGTGCTCGGGAACATATATCGGGTATGTTATTGGTATTTTATTTGCCGGAAGTGGTTTAAGATAATCAATCCCGTTTTTAGATAGATACCAATAAGCTACACCAAAGAACAAAGTAGGTCTTTCGTTTTTAAAATATTTTTCCATGTCAGCTTCAAACGATTTCTGAAAAGGAATGTTATCACCAATTTGCCAACGATTGTTTGAAATATGTCCTTTGTTGTTCGAGTTTGTGGGTTGACTGTGAAAAGGTTTTGAAAACTCATGCGCACTACACCATGCATAACCAAAATAATCTTCTGAGCCGGTACCGTAAGTAGAAGGGAATTTCTCACCGTCAATGAAGAATTTTTCATCACCTTCGCCCCACCAGCCTCCTCCTGGGTTCCAAATATGCAGTGCGAAACCTACGAATCTGCCTCTGCCCTTCGTTTTCAAAATCAACCAATCGAGTGGTCGTTTCGGATTAGTTTCAAGATTGTGATGCCATTTTGCGTGAAAATATCCTAAATTATCAAAAGAAGTTTCTAACGGT
>JAOZNZ010000791.1 GCA_029933535.1 bacterium
TCCGAAAAAAACCGGTTTCGATTTTCTGACCATCCCAAAAATTATATTCGCGCAATATATTAATCATAACCATCCGAATTTTATTAAAGATTCAAGTACGTTTGAATTATATCATACTTTTCGATAAAAATCAAGATATACTTGAAATAGTAAACACTGGCATCCCACAGACTTTAAAATAACAATTAAAACATCGATAAACACTATGCTTTATATTCTCTTTTCCAGAAAGCAATATTTGGTTCTTAATTGTTTTGTCAATAATTGTTTTGTCAATAAATTTAATTTTTCTTTTTATTCTTTTATCTGTGTAAATCCGTGTAATCCGCGTCTAAATATTTTAAATTGGTAAATTCCAACAGCGTTATTTAGGATTATAAATTGAAATTCTTTGAATTTCAATTTTCTCAGCCGGGTCTGCAATTTATCAAACATCGGCACGGCAAATCATTCAATGATTTTACTCTCAAGTATCCTTTCATGCGGGTCGAATGGTTCCAGATGATCAAGTCCGAGAAAATTTACAGCTTCATTAATTAAATCACTGTCTAAATAAAAGTCCGTTATTCCTTTTTTATCAAAAGAATATTTTCCGGCGTCAAGTAAAACTTTTAACGGAATTAATCCTATAAGTTCAGATCCCGTAACCTTCTCACCACGTTCTTCACACTGTTTTACAATTTCATCATAAACAATATGAACAGGCGTGACTTCAACATCAGTCAGGTTCATCGTTATTTGCGCGTGATTATATTCGGGTATAATCCACGCGTCTGCCTTAACTGATTTAAAAAGTCCGGGAATTCTTTTTTTTGTGCCATCAGGATTGATAACGATTCTGCCCGACTCGCGGATATTCCTTGCGATCCTTTGTGCATTATCAAGACTCTTCTTACCTTCAATATTTATGTTGTATGCAAGAAGAACTTTCCTCGCTCCGATAGCCACAGCGCCGAATTTTTCATCTAATTTTTCGGGACCGAAATCCGGTTTCCATTTAATTTTTCCAACTCTCCCTTTAAGGTGTTCATACTGTCCTTTTCTGACCAAAGTGAGATTTTTGAATTCCGGTCTTTTAGCCGCGTACTCATAAAGATAAACCCACACGTCAAGTTCGTCACCAACTCTTTTAGCAAGCCGCTGAGCAAGCTGAGCGCATTCGTTCATTGTAACGCCTGAAAGCGGAATAAGCGGACAAACATCGGCAGCACCCATTCGCGAATGAATTCCGTCCTGGGAAGTCATATCAATTAATTCTTTAGCTGACTTTATCAATTCAAATGCGGCATCAACAACCGCGTCAGGTGTTCCAACAAAAGTAATAACAGTTCTGTTTGCCGAGAATCCCGGGTGAACGTGGAGTAATTTAACTCCTTTAATTTTTTTTATGGAATTAGCGATGGAGTTATAAACATCCGGATTTTTACCGTCAGAAATATTCGGAACACATTTAACGATTTTAATCATAATTAACAGTATATCAAATTAAAACAAAGTGCGCAAGGATTTATTATTTAACGATTGAAACGATTGAAAGATTTTAATGCAAAAAATGACGTTGTGCTTAAATGTTGTGAGTTTTCATCGGGGTTCTCCTTTTATTACGATTATCAACGGGTGTTGTGATAAAAATTGCTGGCTCGTGTTATTCTGTTCTCAAGACGTATTTTAAGTGTTGGTGTTGCAGATGGAGGTGATTCTCTTATTATTTCATTAAGTACAAGTTGCCACGGTACTCTACGTTCACGGTCACGTATCATCCAATCTTTTTCAGTAGTCGGCTTGTGCCAATATTTAGGCCATGTTCCTTCTTCAATACTTCTTAGCATCTTTAAAACGTATTCTTTTCTGTTAACGCGATATTTTTGTTTATCTAATTTGAGATAATCGTCCAATTG
>JAOZNZ010000792.1 GCA_029933535.1 bacterium
TAAATGTAGTGAAATTATATAAATTCTTAATGTTCTCAACCGTCCTCAAATCACGTTCTATGTAAGTTTGAACATAAGATTTAAAAAACGGTGTTATAAATTTTTCGTCTGCATCTAATAGTCCGGGCATTCCTCCCCGCCATAAAATATCTTTTAATGGTAACTTTGTATTTAATGTTCTTTTTAATAAAAATTTAGAATTATTTAAATAATATTCAAGCCAATTGGCATCATTAATGTTTCCATATAATTCATTTACAGTCATGTTGTAAAGATTAAGAATCCCTACTCGTCCTGCCAGACTTTCCGATACATTTTTCATTAAGCTAAAGTTTTGAGAGCCTGTAAGAAAATATTGTCCGGTAGCGTTTGATTTATCAACGCGCCTTTTCAGCGCGGGAAAAAGTTCCGGTACATACTGAATCTCGTCAAGAATAACCGGTGGTGGAAAATTGTCAAGGAACAAATCAGGATCTTTTCTTACGCCATAAATATCCTGAATAGGATCAAAAGTAATAATTTTAATTTTTGGAAAACAATGTGTCAATAATGTAGTTTTACCGACCTGTCTTGCACCCGTAATCAAAACAATTTTAAAGAATCGCTTATATTCAAGCAATTTTTTTTCTATTAATCTTATTTTATATGCCATGAAAGTACCTTGTAATATTAAATCAATAATTTAATTGTACAATATACTTCAAAAAATGTCAATGGTCAATTTAAAAAAATAAATTTTAAATTCATCACAACGGGATGAATTTTCTCACCTCGACTGCATTACTATTGAATGATTTAACGATTTTTCAATCATATCCAATGAAATAACATGTATTCTCATGTTCATCGTTTCAATCGTTTCAATCATGTCAATCATTAAATAATTAATGGCATCGGCCTAAGTATAATCAATTTCCTTAATGTCTTTTTCTTTTCTCAAAATTTCAACTCGTGCTCTGATTTTGTCTTTTACTTCCATAAAATCTTTTATAGCGGTAATTGTAACGTCGGGCATAGTTTTATCAGAAGTTTTCAGAATCACATTTCCGAGTGAAAATAATCTAAGAAAAAACGGCTGTACAATTGAATAATCTCTTATTCTGTATAATTCAATTTCCTCAAAACTTTTCGTGAAAATTCCTGTTGTAACTCTTAAACGCTCATTTGTGAGTTCATATCCATAAGAGCGTAGGATCAACCATTTCTGTAAAGCATATCCGCAGGGGAAAACAATCAAATAGAATAACCATCCCCATAAATAAATCGACAAAATAATTATCAGTAATACTACAATTCCCGAAAGGAGAAAAATATTAAAATTAATAAGCTGCGATGGTTTTCCTTTCCATAAAGTTTCTTCATTTTCACTCATAGTTTTTCTCCGTGCAAATTTTTAGTTTTTAACTTATAGGACATATAGGTCTTATAAGACTTATAGGACAATTGCCTGACAGCCTGCGCCACATTGGTTAAATTCCGTCTTTCCATCTCGGAAGATTTCCAACTAGTGTCATGTCAAGTTTGTAATGATATATAAGCAAACACAAATGTGGCTGCAAGCGAGGCACGAGCTTGTGGACTCCACCGGCTCGCTCCGCTCTCCGGCAGCTACATCCTTTTTGATAACTTTACAGCGTTGACATGACACTAGTGTACCCTCCCGAAGTCAAACTCCGGGAGGGATGCCAGTTTTCCTAATACTTCTGTACCATAATTGAAATTAACCCCGCATCTGCGGGGCGCTTGCGCGAATTTCAATTAACCGAATACCAAATACCGATTACCGAATACTATTCCGGCTTTGCCGGAATCCGGTCTCAACGAGACCGGTTACTTCTTCAGCCAGCTCATCATACCGCGTAGTTCACCGCCAACATCTTCGATAAGGTGTTCTT
>JAOZNZ010000793.1 GCA_029933535.1 bacterium
CGAAGGTGCTCTGAGGCGGAAGCTGCACGTGACGTTTACAATTTGAAAGAATCAAAAGAATATAGTCCCTATTATTTCATCCGGGAACTAACATCTTAAACTTGATAGTTAGGAGTTTATAGTTCGAAATTGAGACTTGATATTGAATAATACAAATAGAAGTTCCAACTCCCAACTCCCAATTCTCAACTCTCAATTAAAAAGTAATGAAGAAACAAAATACAGTGTCAGGCACGGACATTACGGATTATAATATGTAACCACGGGTTTTTTGAACGGCATCTCTTTTCTTGTTGATTCCATCATCCCGTTCGCTGGATTTAGGTTCCAGAATGTATGCATCATAGGTGACCGTGCGCGGTACTATAATACTAGCTGTAAACATCATGATAGCGACATCTAAAAGTGTTTTACCGGAAGCCAGTTTCACACCTCTCACAGGATACTTTCCGGGGTTGTTCTTGTAAACATAGCCACCCATTGCCATCTTATTCAAATCAAAAGGCGTGAATGGTGCCAAGCCAACGAAATAGACTACTTTCCAGGCATCCTGCACTCTCACCAGGCGGTACATTCTTTGCTCAGCTTTAGTGGGAGGAGTAATACGCACATCACCATTCGATCGATCCATCTTGTAATCAACGGTCATGCAGCCAAGCAGTTGAAATGCCATGATGCATATTAAAATATATTTGAGCGTAGAGTATCTCATGATAAGACTGACATAATGTATAATTTTGTTTCTGTAACGCATTAATTATCTCCTGAAATTCCTAACGTTTTTTTTGCGTTTGTGATGTTCTTTTTCTCGCTCTCGGATCCGGCCTGGCAATCTGTCCTCTTACAGTATAGTTTCTGATATCCACAAGACCGAATGTTATCGTTCGCAGAAGAGCTTCACCAATGTCATACCGTCCATTAACAGACATATTAACAACAATTTCTTTTTTCGCGGGATTTACATGTTTGCGAATTAAATCCATGAGAACCACTTGATCTTCCGGCTCATGAACCCAAAAATACTTATAGCGCTCAAAATCATTCTCGAAGTTTTTGGTCAATTTATATCCCGGGTCCGGACCGGTAAACCGTACATCGATTTTGGAATCATCAGAAAAGACAGGGGCATGCCTGCATCCGGAAGAAGCGATAACAATTGCACCTGTTATAAAAAGAAATACCAGCCAAGGTCTATTTGAGCAGGATGGAAATCTTCTGTTTATTCTTGCATTCATTTTCATTTCAAGTTTAATTTAGTGTACGGAAATTTATTTCATATAAAACCATAATATAGGTCGAGTGCGGATTAAGTATAGCATTTCCCTCACATTATTGCAAGAATCAAAGGCAGGAACAGGAAATACCCATTTTTTTTATTTACGTCGCGCGGACGTCCTCGTCCGCGAACTTGCACCGTTTACTTTCACGCATATAAGTATTCCCCTTGTTCGCGCAGCAGGAGCTACGCGCGACGTCTATTTTAAGATTAATTCATAGTAGCTTTAAGAAATAACTAAATTGCCCATATTAAGCTACTCATTTTGTACTTATTTTTTAAAATTATTTTGTCGGCCATGATGAACGTGAGTACAGTGTTACTTCGTTGCTATCGATTATATATATTTTCCGGGCTGTAATGATTTGTTTTAGATAAGTCCAATGCATTTTTGAAAATGAACTTGACATTTTGCAACACTATGAGTATAATATCAACGCTATTTGAATTTTTTTTCGTCGGGGTGTGGCTCAGTCTGGCCAGAGCATCCCGATATGGAATCGGGAGGGTCGCTAGATAACGACCAATACTCCTATAAGATTTTTGATATTTTTTTACCTTTTCGTCGGGGTGTGGCTCAGTCTGGCTAGAGCATCCCGATACGGAATCGGGAGGGTCG
>JAOZNZ010000794.1 GCA_029933535.1 bacterium
CCACATCAATCGGTTTGCAGCCTACGGTTAATAAACCGGCATGAACAGCATGCTGCACCATTTCACCGGAAGGTCGCGTGTCGCGACCGACTATAACGTGACCGCGGCCGGCATAAGCGCCGAATGCTTCTGCGAATTCTGTGGCGACTTTAGGAGTAAAGGAATCGCCGACAATTCCTCGCACGCCGGAAATGCTTATTTTTAAAGTTTGATGTTTTTTCATTTTTATATAACAGAGTAAATAATTTTTAATGCTGAATCAACCCGCTTTATCGAAATATCCATATCATCACTTTCACTGATAACACGTACCATTGGTTCGGTTGCCGCAGCGCGGACATGAAGCCATCCGTCTTCCCAATCTATTCTGATTCCATCAGTAAAATTGATGCTCTTTTCGTTTTTGAATGCGCGGCGAACTGCGTCTACCGCGGCGTATTGTCTGTCCGGCCGACACCACACATATTTTTTAACGAGGTGGTATCGGGATAAATCATCGATCAATTCTTTGCATGACTTGTCATTTTCAGCAATAGACGAGAGAATAATTCCCATAGTTAGCAACGCGTCAAATGCAGGCTGGAAATTTTTGACAGCGATTCCTCCGCTGCCTTCACCGCCTATGCAAGCGCCTTCATTCAGCATAGTAGAAATAACAGCCGGTTGTCCGATCGGTGTTTTAATTAATCTTGCCGAATGTTTTTCTGCGACATCATCCAAAGTTTTTGTAGTGCAAATATTTGTAACAATACATTTATTATTTCCTTTTTGTGATAGACAATAGTCCGCAACAAGCGGTAATGCAAACTCCTCGCTAACTGTTTCGCCGTCATTGCTTATGATTGAAAGCCGTGATCCATCACTGTTAAAACAAAAACCGATATCCGCGCCAATCGCTTTAATGATAGAACTGACTTGTTTGCCATTGCGAGGTCGGGGTTCCGGATCGTGCGGGAAAATGCCATTTGGTTCATCGTTAATTGGGATAACGTTGCAATTAAGTTTTTTACAGATCAATGTTGAAATTGGAGCTGCTGCACCGTTACATGGATCAAGAACCACAGTGAAATTTTTTAATTTGATTTTTTCGGAATCAAGATAAGAAATTAAATTTTCAGCATATAAATCACACGCATTGTCAATTTTAATATGTTTGCCGAGTTCTTTCCATCCAACACGCCGAAAAACAATAGCGTGATAAAATTCAAGAAGTTCTCCACCATCGTACTCATCAAATACAGTCCCATCAGCCCGAAAGGGGATTATGCCGTTCCAGTTCGCGTTGTTATGTCCACCTGTAATAACAATTCCGCCTTTAATATTTTCGTTGTTGCGGATGAAAAATTGTGCAACCGGCGTTGGACAAACTCCCAAATCATAAACATCACACCCACATGAAATTAAAGCGGAAAGCGCGGCAGCATGTAACATAATTCCGGATGCACGCGGATCTCTCGCAAGAACAACCGGTGCGCCTTCGACGTAGGTACCGAAAGAGTTAACGTATCTTTGCGCGAAGACCGGAGTCATTGATTCTCCGATGATTCCTCTTGCTGCTGCGTAACTAATTCTTAAGCTTCTCATAATTTTATATAAAATAAAATTGGTTATAATATTTTAGTAATGAATATTATACTTTATTTGATTATTTTTTCATACACCGGTTTAAATTTGCTTCTTTGCTGCAAATTTATTTTAGAATTCATTCGCTATCGATTGATTTTATTAAATATGATCAACATTTTGTGTCGATTAAATCCGGCATTCAACTTAATTCTCCCACCGGTCTTGTACCGGTGGTAAGAAAAATTGGATGAAAATGATGCTTTTGCCAAAATTCCCCCGCGACAGTGCAAAGGATTTTTGGTCGCGGGAAAAACTAAGCATACGC
>JAOZNZ010000795.1 GCA_029933535.1 bacterium
AGGTGTCAGGAAATTCGTCCCGAGCGCGCTAGCGCCTCGGGATGAATTTAGTATTTACTTCATCCATGGGTGTTTGCGAAGCACCCGGCGTATGCCAAACATAGAATATTTATTTAGACCTTTAGACCTTTAGACTTTCGACTATTAACTATTAACACCGCCATTAGGCGGAAACGATCATGAAAAATTTATCTAAAAAAAACATCGTTATAGGATTTGTTTTATTATCTGCCGTGAGTTTCCTCGTTTTCGGTAATGTGGGAAATGTTGCCGATAATGAATCTTTAAGAACTCAAATACGTTACAATGCCGATAATCTCGGAGTTGTTTTAACCGATGTGTGGACACGTGTTGAAAGCGACAGACAGATGGTAATAATGGGTGGAACATTAACTTCAACTCAACAGCTATACACGCTTTTTTATTCTATCACAAATTTCAATAATTTTATTTTTCAGGTTCAGCAAACAATAACAACACCTGAAGGCAATCCGTATCCTCAGTTTTTCTCAGTAGGTTTTAACCCTTCCGCTACTAAAAAAAAGAAAGATAACGGAAAAGGAAAATCAAAAATAAAACCCTCCATTCAACCCGAAACAATACAACGGCAGCCCCGACAACAAGAAACAGAAAACAAGCAGGACGATAAAAAATTTATAAATTTTCTCGATCAGTAGGGATTTAAACTTTTCGAGTAAGCCTTAGTAGGGCTTACTCGAAAAGGGCATATCGACACAAAGTGTCGATTAAATCCGGCATTCAACTTAATTATCCCACCGGTCTCTTGACCGGCGTATGCTGGTTGTAACCGGTGGTAAGAAAAATTGGATAAGAAACGATGCTTTTGCCGAATTTTTCCCGCGACTGTGCCGATGAATTCTTGTCGCGGGAAAAAACAAGCATGGATCGATTGTCCAATGTTCGCAATGGGTTCTTTTCAATTTTTATGTCCACCGACACAAGGTCAGTGGGACATTCCCCTTTCTTAAAGGGGGTTAGGCGAATTTGAATCTTTCCCCCGCTAACGCTGGCTACTCTAACGCCACTCCATACACAGAAAATTTCGGGAGAAGGTTTGAACCAACATGCCTGAAAATAAATTAAAACAATTCACCTTTCAAAGGGTGAATTGTTTTAGATTGCAAATCATTTATGATTGTGTTATAATACGCCGTAATTTGAACATTTTTTGACTCAAAGGAAATTTAAAAAGAAAGTTATTTTACTTTGTGATTATTGTGCTTGACTATCCTACCGACCTTGTGTCGGTAGTGAACAAATTAACTAAATCAAAAAATATAGGAACACCAATCATGATAGCTCTTATTTCTTTTCTTGGTTTTACCGGACTCGTAGGCTTTATTACCTGGATTATTACCCGCAAAGACGATCACGACAGCAGTACAGGTTTCTTTCTCGCCGGACGCAGTCTCACATTCCCGCTCATCGCAGGTTCACTATTATTAACAAACCTTTCAACCGAACAAATGGTCGGGTTGAATGGCGCGGCTTTTACTGACGGATTTTGTGTTATGGTTTGGGAAGTCGTTGCTGTTATCGCCCTTGTGGCAATGGCGCTGTTTTTTCTTCCAAAGTTTTTAAAGAGTGGAATTGCCACACTGCCGCAGTATCTGGAAATTCGATTTGATCATAAAACCCGTGTAATTACCAGCATGGTTTTTTTGATTGCTTACGCGGTAATTTTACTGCCGATAATTTTGTACACAGGAGCTACCGGACTTATAGGAATGCTGAACTTAAAAGTACTTATGGGAGTTGAATCCCATACAGCTGCTCTATGGATGATTGTCTGGGGCGTCGGAATAATCGGCTCGCTTTACGCTCTGTTCGGCGGACTGCGTACAGTTGCAATTTCTGATACTCTTAATGG
>JAOZNZ010000796.1 GCA_029933535.1 bacterium
AAAACAATTTACGACAAAACAATCTTTTAAATACAAAAATGTATTTTTCTGCGGGTTGACAGTGAAAGAATTTTACTAATGCGAGAACCACCCCGGCACTCCACCCGGCATGCGCGGGCCACTGCATATTTTGGTCGCGGGAAAAATTAAGCACACGCCTGATTGTTCAATATTCACAATGGATTTCTCGTAATTTTTATGTTCACCGACACAACCAGCATACGCCGGTCAAGAGGTCGGCGGGACATTTTCCCTTTTCGAGCAGCATTAATTATACACAAGAGAGAGAATTATGACAATATCAGACACCTTGAAATTTTCTTTGTATAAAAATTGTGTTTGATTAACTTGACCGTGAGAATACACGTTACTTCGTTAGGCGAGAGTTGTTTTATATTTATATTTTGATATTAAATTTAAATCCTGTATATCCTGTAATAAAATACCCCATGCCCACTCCCGAGGAAATATCAATGATCCCGGCCCTGAAAGGCGTCGGGACTCGGGATGTTCCACTTTATAAAAAGGGGGAATAAGAAAATAAATTATCTCGCTAAGGCGCTAAGCTCCCAGCATTCGCCGGGCACGGCGCAAAGGAAATATCAATAAAATAATAAAGAACAAATATTGCTTTCTGGAAAATCGAATATAAAGTATAGTATTTATAAAACACGAATAAAAGATAAAAACCCATAAATGTCATAAAATGCTATAATATTATTTACTTAAAAAAACCAATTCTTAATTTATTCTTATGAATAGAAATGAACTATAAATAAATGACTAATCAAATTGAAATATATAAAAGTAAAAACGGACAAACTCAGGTTGAAGTTAAGTTCGATAAAGAGACTGTTTGGCTTACTCTTAGCCAACTATCAGAGCTGTTTGTCAGAGATAAATCAGTAATTTCCAGACATATAAAAAGTATTTTTCAAACAGGTGAATTAGATAAAAATTCAACTGTTGCAAAAAATGCAACAGTTCAAATTGAAGGGAAAAGAAAAATAAATAGGGATATTGTTTTTTATAATCTTGATGTTATTATTTCCGTAGGATATAGAGTAAATTCTAGACGAGGAACACAATTCCGTATATGGGCAACCCAACGTCTCAAAGATTATCTTGTTCAGGGATATGCGATTAATGCAAAAAGGCTTACCGAAAAACAGCAAGAGGTAGAATATCTTAAAACAGGAATCAGAATTACCCGAAACAGAGAGTAGAGGTAATGATAAAAGTATTTTTTGTGAAGATGGTTTAAAAAAATGAAAACTAAAATTGATAAAATTTATTTTCCGGATCAGTCGACAAAATGTGCGCGACCGATATTTATGGTTCCCGTTTCTGCCGGGTTCCCTTCACCTGCCGAAGATTATATTGAGGATCAGCTTGATCTTAATAAATATCTGATCAAACATCCTTCCGCGACTTTTTTCGTAAAGGTCAAAGGTGATTCAATGATTGATGCCGGCATCCATTCCGGTGATATTCTTATTGTTGACAGGGCAATTGATCCGGGGAATAAAAAAGTGGTAATAGCCGTTATTGACGGTGAACTCACGTTGAAAAGAATCAGAATGATCAAAGGAAAACTTTTTCTTGTCCCGGAAAATAATAAATATAAACCTGTTGAGATAACTGAAGAAATGGATTTTAATGTGTGGGGTGTTGTTACAAATGTTATTCATGCGTTATGAAGAACTTGGTGGAGTCCCCGGTGGAATAGTACCACATTCCACGGGGCGAGGGGAGGTAACTAGTTATTAGTTAATAGTTAATAGTTAAAGGTGGGAAGGTGGGAAGGTGGGAAGGTGGGAACAACACACCCCGGCGCTTTGCGCCACCCCTTCCCGATGCTTCGACCGGGACATTCTGCTCGAGAGGGGA
>JAOZNZ010000797.1 GCA_029933535.1 bacterium
CATAGCCATCAGGCAAATATCATGAGGATTTATAAAAGAAGCAACGAGAAAGAAAGGTTTATCGTGTTTTTCTTTGATATAATCAGCACAGACAACAGCGAGTTCGTCCCGCTCATCTTCACAAATATAATCAAAGCCGATTTCTTCCGCGGTTGCCCGGCACGGCAAATGAACTTTCCCACCAAACTTTGTATCATAGCCGGCATTTTTTATTGTCCATCCTAATGCGGTTTCTTTCATTTCATCAAGAAAATGAGGTGGCCTTTCTCGTGTCCAGGGGAATCCGGCTTCTTTTAAACCGATTTCGCTTGGCATTCTCCCTGTAAACATACTGAACCTTGAAGGGACGCAAATAGGATTGGAGCAATAAGCTTTATCGAATCTGACGCCATTTTCAGCCAGGCTGTCCATCGCGGGAGTTTTTACATATTTATTGCCGGTGCAGCTCATCATAGTAGCGCTTTGCTGATCGGTAATTATAAAAATAATATTTGGTTTTTTATTTGTATTCATTAAATTTATTTTAGATTTTGGATTTATAATTATTTTGACACGAATTTCACGAATTTACACGAATTTAATTTTATTTATTAAAACAATAATTTTTTCTTTCTTCTTGAACGCGAGTACGGCGTTTTCTATAAATATTTGACCCTCTGCGGTCTTAAAAATCATTCTGCTGTAAATCATTCTGCTTAAAAGATATTTAATTATTTTGACATTAATTCTTTTATCGTTTAATCGTTTTGTTCATTGGTTATTTTTTATTCCCCCTTTCTTAAAGGGGGTTAGGGGGATTTTTATATTTGAATTTTGTTATTTCACAATTACCTCATCAAAAGTCCGCCGTTTACATCAAGAGTTGCTCCGGTGATAAACGATGCTTCTTCGCTCGCGAGAAAACAAGCTGCGTAAGCTATGTCTTTAGGCAAGCCAAACCGTTGCAATGGAATTTTAGCTGAAAGAGTTTTGCGTTGCTCTTCAGACATCGCCTCAATCATTGGAGTTTGAGTTGTTCCCGGAGCGATAGCATTAACATTAATATTAAAACCTGCAACTTCTAAAGCTAATTTTTTTGTGAGGGCTAACACCCCGGCTTTAGAAGCCGAATAATCAACAGCAACAGTAATTCCGCCACTTTCACCTGCAAGCGAAGAGATATTAATAATTTTCCCTGATTTTTTTTCTTTCATTTCAGCTAGAACAGCTTTACAGCAGATAAAAGTACCTTTTAGATTTATAGCTAAAGTTCTGTCCCAGTTTTCAACAGATAATTCATCTGTTTTGGAAGTAGCCATAATTCCGGCATTATTAACAAGAATGTCTAAAGAACCAAAAGTTTCAATAATATTTTTTATCATATTATTTATTTCTTGTTCATTAGTAACATCAGCTGGAAAGAATTTTGCGATTCCGCCTGAAGCAACTATTTCTTCAACAGTTTTATTCGCAGTTTGCCGGTTTATGTCATTAATGGCAACGTTAGCACCTCTGCTTGCGAAAATTTTAGCGATTTCTGCGCCAATTCCCTGCCCTGCGCCTGTTATGATAACAGTTTTATTTTTAAATTTCATATTATTTATTTTCCCTTTTTGGGATTTATTTTGGAGTGCAACAATGTTGTTTTTTGTATTCTCAAAAAACATTTGTTGTGATAATTTATTTTTTCTCGATGAGAAAATAAATTACAATTCTCCATGAATAAATTCAGTTTTTAATTGTTAAAGTTTTGCGGAAATATCGGTCGCTCCGCAACCGCCACAGAAAATGAACTTTAGCTGTCGCAAAATTCCAATATTTCTGCACTCCAAAACTAATTCTTCTTATCATAAGAACCCTGAATAACCGGCGGTGAAAAAATATAATTTAATTTCATTACTTCATCACTCG
>JAOZNZ010000798.1 GCA_029933535.1 bacterium
ACATCGTTTTTGATAGCACTATTATTATCTGTTCCACCAATTATCCAAATTTTGTTATCCAAAACTACGCTTTGATGACCAAGGGAAACACTCCGCGGCGCAATAGCGGTTACTTTTATCCAGTTTGTTCCATCAGGACTTGACCATACATCATTTTTATAACCTCCTCCAATCACCCAAATTTTGTTGTCAAAAACTACGCTTTGATGACCGTTTCGCCCGTTCCAAGGTGCGGCAGTGGTTATTTCTTTCCATAACTTTCCTATCGGTTTTGCTTTTGTCGCTATAATTTTTAATTTAGCGTTTTGAATTGAAAGTGGTCTTCCAATTTTGAATGAAAAGAAATAATTGCTGCTTGTATTTAAATATGTATTAATTGTATATTCATTATCAAAAGGAGCAAAAACTGCCGGAAAATTTGGCGATTTATTTCTGTCGGGATTTCTTGATTCACCAATTGCAAATTGATAATCTACCCCATCATTGTCCGAAAGAACAGCTTCAACATAATACCAATCGCCGGTAGTGTTCAGATCATAAGACACAACATAATTGCTTGGTGCCTGCGAGGTATCCACGAGAACATTTTCCACGACATTGGCAAAAGCTACTGAAGTGATAAAAAGAGCAACAATAATGTAGAGAGTTTTTTTCATTCTTTATTTTGTTAAGTTTTTATAAGGATTATTTTCAATCATCATTTTTTGTCGATTGCAATGTACTTTTTATCTCATTGACAATAATTTCCGCATTTTTAACCGCAAATATCGCATCTTCTTCAGATGCTTCATCCCAATCGCCCGGATATCTTGCTTCTACAGCCCATTCAGTTAAAGATTCAAGGTTAGAATTTAATTTATGAAGATTCCATTTTTCAGGTATCAATGTAAGCAAATATTCCAAATCATGAGTTTTTGGAATTTTAATTTGCTCAAAAACTAATACAGATTTCAAAACTTTTTCCGCAGCTTGCTGAGCAAGCCAACAAGCATGACGCGGCATCAGCTCTTCTTTAGATAAAAAAGATTTAGCGGCTTTTAAATCTTCTATCGCAAATTTCAACCAATTAAATGTTTCTTCTTTTTTGGTCATAAACTATTTTTCCTTCTTCTAAAGCAATATGAAAAATGTTGTTTCGAGAAAAATTATTTTTTACTATTTCTTCTTTTGATGCTACTATTATATCTTTTGGCGCCGAAATATCTGCTAATGTTTTTCTTATTTCTATAGTTGTTTTTCGGCGATTTTTAAGTTCAGGCATTATTATCAATAAATCGATGTCGCTGTCAACTGTTGCCGAGCCACATGCATGCGAACCAAAAAGAACAACTTTTTCAGGATGAAACTTTTTTGTAATCCTGTTTACCATTATATCAATTTCTTTTGTCATATTATTTCCCTTTTTTAACTAATAAATAACAACTAATAAATAGTAAATAATAAATAAATCCCGGTTCCGGTATTTCATTAATTCCCGTAAGCTTGAATGTTGTAGATTCAGCGAAATAGACATTAATTACCGGTAAATTAATGGAAAACGTTCCTGATTCTGCTAAATAAGTGTTTTCACTTTGCCCGTTAAGGGAAAAAGTCGCACTTTCCGCATAATACTGCTCTGTCGCGAGAGCGGTAAACGAAAAAAAGAATATAAAAAGCAAAATTTTCATTTTTTAACACTAATATCTCTAATTTTAATCACTAATGTACATAATAATATTTTTTAACCACTAATGGACACTAATGAACACGAATAATAAAATTTATTGTTTTGTTTTAGTTTAGTTTCTTCCCATGCAATTCATAACCAATAAATTAATTTAGTGATTTTTCTTTTTTTAATTAGTGTCTATTCGTGTTAATTCGTGGTTAAAGTTTTTTGTGTTTTT
>JAOZNZ010000799.1 GCA_029933535.1 bacterium
TATTGATCAATGGGTAGTTATTACGATACATATAAAAGGTAACAGTGCGCGAATTGAATTAATACAAAACAGATTAGAAGATTCGGTAAAGCATCTAAATATATCTGTTTCAAAAGCAGTTAAAATAAATAGGATATGGGAAATGTGGGGGAATAATGACTCTAATTCCCCACCACGACCCGGGAAATACAGCTGCATATCCGGTGCAAACGGTCATAAAATATCAACGCTTCAATTACCGGCGCATATTAAACATACATCATACAAGCCAATAATTTCAAGGAAGTCAGAAGCTAAGATCACCAACTCATCCTATTGTGACATTTACATTTACGGTCCACCTGACAGACATATTCCTCATGCAGCATATTTAATTTTATCGAAGTTAATAGAAAAGAATAAAGCAGAGCATATATCTGTTTTAACAACAGAAAATGAGCCGACATATTTTTTGCCCGGAGCTTTACAGATTTACGGGAAAACATCACAAATTTTTATAGGTACTCAATTTTATCTCACGCAAATTGAATCCTCTGATTTATTGCCGCCACGCGGGATAAGTTCTCCGCTATTCAGAATAGCATACGTTTTCGGTAAAAGGCCGAAAAAGTTAATAGAGAAGGATAACGTAATAATAGCAGAATCGTCAAATAATAAATGAAAGACAATATTAACAAACTATTATTAATGCGGTTAAAGAAAACGAAAGTACCGCCCATAGAATATTGGAGACTTTTTGCCTGCAGACACAATACCGCAACGCTTCCTCCTCACGAAAAGTGGGAGAAGGTGTGGAAAGAATTTGTGAAAATCTATCGTTCTGACAATGTTGCTATTTACTTTTCAGGTTCATCAAAAAAACAATTAAATCTTCCGGCAATAAAATCTTATTTCAGAGTCGAATGGGATAAATCGCGGCGAACAGGCAGGGAATCGATTTCGGCACTTGAAGAAAAATGGTGGGGGCTTGCAGAGACAATAATGCCGAATATTCGGATACTCCGTCATATCAAGCTACCGGAATCAGGAATGCACCTGGATATTTTCTGGCCTGAAGCAATGGTTGCATTGGAAGTTCAGGGAGAACAGCACTGGCGTTCGACAGCTGTGTTTGGCGGTGCCAAGAATTTTGCCAAGCGGCAGGAACGAGATGCCCGGAAGCGAAATATTTGTGCACGGTTAGGTATAAAGCTGGTAGAGATTTCCAACTGCACACCTGTTTTGCGTAGATTGAATGAACTTTCCGATTTGTTAAGATAAATACAATCGACAGGATCGGGGTAAAATTCAAGTGGAATAAAAAAATAATTTATCTCGCTAAGGCGCTAAGTACGCAAAGAAGAAAGCAAGAAATTTTCATTCGATTTTTCATGTCCATTACGGCTGATATTTTAAACAATTTAAAATTCAATTATTTGATAAATTATGTATTAACCTATGGGATGATAGTGAAAAAATTTATAAAATATATTTTCATGCCATTTTTGGCAGCTTGTCAACCTGATACTGACGGTGAAAATAAACAGCTGTGGACTGATGAACGTGGGCAGATGGTAGACTATCAAATAATCAGACGCGGCATTACAAATCAGTGTGTAGTTACAGCTATGCGTATTGTTCCACGGCATAAGTTTGTTCCTCCGGAATATCGCGATTTTTCATATAATGACCGCCCTCTGCCAATCGGTTACAACCAGACAATTTCCCAGCCATACATTGTTGCCGCGATGACTGACGCGCTTGATCTGTCTCCCGAAGACAAAGTTCTTGAAATCGGCACCGGTTCAGGTTATCAGGCAGCAATACTTGCCCAACTTGTGTCGAATGTTTATTCGATTGAAATAGTTCCTGAGTTAGCCGAACGTGCAGAACAAACAATCACAGT
>JAOZNZ010000800.1 GCA_029933535.1 bacterium
TATAAAACAACACTTAGAGAGAATATAATTAAACGCATTGCATTATTTCATTTAACTTTTGAGCATATACATCCATTTATTGACGGTAATGGCCGTATAGGACGTGTTTTAAATAATTATCTTCTAATCAGAGAAGGTTTTGTGACTATAAATATAAAATTTATAGATAGAAATTTGTATTATGATGCTTTTAAAGAGTTTAATAATAATGGAAAAACAAAAGTTATGGAAGAAATTGTTGGTAAGGCGATTACAAACAGCTTTCATAAAAGGCTTGCTTATTTAGAAAGAAAAGAAATTGTTTTACTTGCTGATTATGCCAAATCAGAAAAATTGTCATATCCAAACCTTTTAAATAAAGCTAAACGACAATCAATAGAAGCTTTCTTAGAAAAAGGTAAATGGAAAATAGGTAAATAATAATAATATCTTTTTAACAATTTTGACAAACCCAAATTATAGGGTTGATTTAGAAGAATTAATTTTAATCCAAAAATGAAAGCAATCACAAACATTTCTATCTTTTTATTAATATTTGTTGCATCGAAAAAAATATTAGCTGATACACATTATGTCTCAAAAACCGGTGCAAATGTTCCGCCGTTTACGAACTGGACTAATGCTGCGAATGTTATTCAAGACGCTGTTGATATCGCTGTGTCTAACGATATCGTTCTTGTTAATGATGGCGTTTATGACACCGGCGGGGCGGTTACGCCGGGTTATTCTTGTTCCAATCGTGTTGTTATAACAAACGATATTACCGTAAAAAGTCTAAACGGCCCTGAGAAAACAACCATTCTCGGAAAAGGTCCGTTGGGAAGCAATGCTGTTCGTGGTGTTTATATGTCCGCCGGTATTCTTGATGGGTTTACTGTTTCTAATGGGCATACTCGAACAAGTGATAATTATGCCTATGATAGAAAAGGTGGTGGTGTTAATATGTATGGTGGAAATGGTGTTGTAACAAACTGTACAATCAGCGGGAATTCGGCTGGCGAAGAGGGCGGCGGGACTTGCTATGGTACGGTCAACAATTGTATTATTTGGGGTAATTCTGCTACAATAAGCAATAACTATTACCGCAGCACAATTCTTTATAGTTGTACGGCGCCTCTGCCGGGTGGCCCAGGCAATATTTCAGCTAATCCTAAATTTCTCTCAGCATCAGATTTTCATTTGCAAGCGTCTTCGCCGTGTATTGATGCAGGAACAAATTTACCTTATGTTTACACCACAACAGATTTAGATGGTAATCCAAGACTTTTGGGCGACAGAGTTGATATGGGAGCTTATGAATATATTCCGGAACCGGGAGTGTTATGGATTATGACCGCGTTTGGCGCGTTACTTTGTAAGCGCAAAACGTGAACAATGTCTAATAAGAATTTATTCCCGACACCCTTAGGGCCGGGATCTTTGCTATTGCTTTGACATTTATAATTTATTAATTGTTATTTATTATTTGAGGAGAGAAAAATAAGTTTAAATCACAAATAGTCAAGGCACTAAACCGTTGAATATTTGTGATATAACAAGAATAGAAAAAGGCGAAGTTCTTTCTTGGTTGACCCTAATCCATAATCAGTTGCTACTAATATTAAAAAAATGAAAACATGAAAAAAGAAATTAAAAAAACTCAAACCGTATTTGAATTAATCAAAAAAACTGATGAAAATGGAATCGAATTCTGGACAGCACGCGACTTGGCTAAAGTCTTAGAATATTCTGATTATAGAAATTTTAAGTCTGTTATTAGCAAAGCGAAAATAGCTTGTAAAAACAGTGGGCATCGGCCTGATGACCATATCGTTGACATCACCGATATGGTCGAAATAGGTTCAGGAGCAAAACGCAAAACCGAAAATGTAAAACTTTCTCG
>JAOZNZ010000801.1 GCA_029933535.1 bacterium
ATATGCTTGAAGGTCTTACTTTTAACACTTTAACCAACTCAATAAATATAGATGATGCGGATGCCGATCCTGCCAATGAATTAAACTCTTCGGTAACACTTAACAGTTATATTCTTGAAGTAATTGATGGAGGCGGAAGTTTGTCCGCCGATCTTTCCAGCCTGATAGACGACCCGGATGCCAATCCTTCTAATGAATTTAATTCCTCAGTTGTTTTAAACGACACAACTTTGGAAGTAACCGATGGCGGAGGAACAAAATCCGCTGACCTTTCAAGCTTAATAGATGACGGCGATTGGAGCGCTTCAGGAAGTGATATTTATAATGCCAACAGCGGCAATGTGGGGATCGGAGTGACTAACGCTAGCGAAAAACTTGAAGTGGTGGGAAATATGACTGTTAGAAACACGGACAGCACAAGCGCGCTAAACATTTCTCCTTCCCCGACCGGAACGAATCTTACCATTACCGGGAGCGACAATGACGGAATAGCCAGTTATCCTCTTCATATTACCGATGAAGACGGCTACGAAATATTGAAAGTCCGGTCAAGTTTGTCTCCCGGCGCAACATTTGGCAATAACGCCTCACGAGCATCTTTCAACGGAAGAGTTGAAGCTAAAACGTTCATGGGCGGTGACGCTCATAGTATAGACGAAGGCGCTGATAACTGTTTTATAGGCGGCGGCCTGACCAACAGGATCGAGGATTATAGAAGCGATTGTTCCGGCATTGCATCAGGCATGAACAATGTCATTGGCTCTCAATACAGTTCTCCATACAGTTTCATTGGTGGTGGACGTACAAATATAGTGGATAATGACTACAGCACCATTTGCGGCGGAAGACTAAATTATATCAAACGCCTTTACTCATTCATCGGCGGCGGAAGGAACAACAGAGCAATAGATGACAGAAGCGTCATTTGCGGCGGAGCAGATAACTTAGCTAATGAATACAGTGAATACTCATTTATCGGCGGAGGTTATCGTAATCTAATACGTTCTTATAACCCATCAGACAAATACAACACGCTTGTCAGCGGATTTATTAACAGCATATCAAACTCTTACGACGCTTTCATTGGCGGCGGAAGCTGGAACAATATCTCTTATGGCCCGTTTTCGACAATTGCGGGCGGTCAGCGAAACATCTCATTTGAAAAAGGTACGACAATCAGCGGCGGCAGGGCTAACAGAATCGTCGGTGAATATTGTACAGTTAGTGGCGGCTGGAGCAATAAAGTTGATGGTTATTCTTATTACAGCACAATCCCGGGTGGACTCGAAAACAGAATCTATGCAAGTAATTACGGATTTGCCGCAGGGCGCTACGCGAAAATATGGCATAACGGATGTTTTGCCTGGGCAGACAGCAACTCTTCAGATGTCAACACTACTGCTGAAAATCAGTTTATTGCGCGCGCGTCAGGCGGATTTGTTTTTATGACAGCAGTTAATGGTACAACCACCGGCGCGCAACTACCTGCCGGTTCAGGTTCGTGGTCATCTTTAAGCGACAAGAATTCTAAAGAAAATTTTAAAGAATTAAACGGCCGCGAAGTTCTGGACAAAATCAGCGCTATGCCAATATGCACGTGGAACTACAAAACACAAGATGATAAAATTCGTCATGCGGGACCCATGGCGCAGGATTTTTATGCCGCTTTTGGTCTTGGAGAAGATGAACGCCGACTGAGCAACGTTGATGTTGATGGAATTGCACTGGCAGCGATTAAAGAATTGAAGTTGCAGAAAGACACGGAAATCAATGAACTTAAAGAAAAAATCAAAATCCTGACACAACGCATTGACAAACTTGCGGGTGAAAAATAACAAAAATCAAAATACAAATTATAAATAAATAACAATTCCAAAATTC
>JAOZNZ010000157.1 GCA_029933535.1 bacterium
CACCTGACACCTGACACCTGACACCTGACACCTGACACCTGACACCTGACACCTTTTAACTTTTAACTTTTAACTAATCTATGTACAAAAATATTCTCTTCGATATCGGTAATGTGCTCATTAAACTTGAACAGGAAAGAGCTTTCAAAAAGCTCGCTAAATATATGAATCCGCTTACCGCTATGCTCATCTGGGCAAAAAAAGACGAATTTATGAAAGATATCCAACGCGAGCAGAATTTACTTGAAACCGGTAAAATGACAATTCAGCAGTTTTTCTCAAGATTAAAAGGGAAGATAGGTTTGAAAATGAATTTCGAGCAGTTTGAAGATGCCTGGTGTTCAATGTTTTCAATTAATGAAGATGTCGTTCGATTTGCAAATGAACTATCAAACAGCTACAAAATATTTCTTCTGTCAAATACTAATGAAACACATATAAATCATCTTTATAAAGAATTCCCGGTGTTTGATTTCATTAGCGGTACAGCACTTTCACACGAACTTGGTTATCTCAAACCTGCACCTGAGTTTTTTAATAAAGCACTTGAAAAGCTCAACATAAAAGCTGAAGAATCCATTTTTATAGACGATTCTGAAGTTAATGTGAAAGCTGCATCGGAAGCAGGAATAACCGCATTTCAATTCACTTCATTAGAAAAGCTGAAAACTGACCTGCCGTTTATTATTTAATGATTGAAAGATTGATATGATTTCAATCGTATCAATCGTTTCAATCGTTTCAATCGTTTCAATCGTTTCAATCGTTTCAATCGTTTCAATGGCATAAAAATTGCTATAAAATGTCTGAAAGCCATGAATTTGTCCTAAAATAACACCATCTTTTATATTTTTGAGCTTTTTGGTATAATATGCAACTATTAGGTAAATACTAATTAATATGAATTTACTCAAAATAAAGCGTAAGTATTCAGCAGGCTTTACTATTCTTGAAGTGCTGGTTTCGATGATTATTGTCGCGCTGGTTATGACAATAATTTATTCGGCCTTTAGTGCGGGAAGCAAAGTGTGCAGTTTTGGCTCTCAAAGAGCGCAAATATTTCACAGTGCGCGCCTTGCGATGCAGGATATTATTCAGTCAATAGAAAACCTCGAATACGGAACCAATGATTATCATGAATTTATTGGTAAATCGAATTCGGGTTCCGCAGTTGGTGGAAAATCAGTTGGAGATGATGAACTTGAATTCGCCACTTCTACCTCGCCAACTTTTATTGATGGACGATGGCATGTGGGGCTTGCAAGAGTAAAGTACTTATTGGAAAAAGACAAAAAGAGTGATTCCACAATATTGGAAAAATGGGTGACGGATGTTGAAGATGAAGATTTTAAAGATGCTTATGTAGTCGAATTATCTCAAAATATTGTGGGAATGACTTTCAGATACTACGATGAGGATGATTACGATGATTCGTGGGATTCAGATACTAAGGAAAAATTACCGGAACTTGTAGAAATAACTTTTTATATCCAGGAAGGAGAAAACATCGTCCCGTTTAGAAGCGGGGCCTTAATCCCTAATATGATAGTTGGGAAAAACGTGAGACGTACAAGCCCGGGGGCGACCACTGATAATAGCCCGGGAACTACTTCACCTAATCCGACAAAGAAAGCGCCATCGACTAAGCCAGTTACTCGAAGCACACCTGCAAAACAGTAAGTCAATTATGAAAGATAAACAATTTAATCTTGAAGAAGCTAAAATAGATCAGCAGCTTTTCTATCGAATACCTTATAAGTATCTCGAAGAAAATAAACTGATACCTATTTGCGAACCGGAACCGGGAACTGTTCAAATCGCAATGGCTGACTTGGATGATATTGTTGTAATAGATGAAGTTGAACGCATTTTAAACTCAAAACTTATTATTGAGCAAGTACCCGAAAATGTTCTTTTAAAGAAAATCGAACAGTGTCATAGCGGTGATGCTCAATCAGTCGAAAAAGTTATTCAGGACCTCACTGAAGAAGATCTTGAAATTATCGGACATATAAGAGAAGATCAGGATGGCGTTGATGTCGCTAATGAAGCACCAATCATTAAACTCGTAAATCTGATTATTTGGAATGCTTTGCAGATGCGTGCAAGTGATATTCACATTGAACCATTTGAAAATCAACTTCTTGTAAGATACAGAGTTGACGGCGTTTTGCACGAATCGTCAAGTCCACCATCAAATCTTCATGCGGCAATTATCTCGCGTATAAAAATTATGGCTGATCTGGATATCTCTGAGCGAAGGACAACCCAGGACGGTAGGATACAGATTAAACTTGGAAGCCGTGAGATTGATATTCGTGTTTCTATCATGCCGACTGTATGGGGAGAAAATGTAGTTATGCGTTTGCTTGATAAAACCGCTTTGATGCTCAATCTTACCGATCTTGGTTTTGATCCTGTGATGTTGAAAACATACATGGAAATTATTAATTCTGCTCATGGAATCATTCTTATAACCGGACCTACCGGAAGTGGTAAAACAACGACTCTTTACAGCTCGCTTTCGCTGCTTAACACTCAGGATGTAAAAATTATTACGATTGAAGATCCTGTTGAATATCAAATCTCAGGAATTAATCAAATTCATGTTAATCCAAAAGTAGGCTTGACTTTCGCAAGCGGATTGCGTTCAATCCTGCGTCAGGACCCTGACAAAGTGATGGTTGGTGAAATTCGTGACCTTGAAACCGCGGAAACCGCTGTGCAGGCTTCACTTACAGGTCATCTCGTTTTCTCTACACTTCATACCAATGACGCTCCAAGTGCTGTAACGCGTCTTATTGATATGGGTGTAGAACCTTATTTGATCACTTCTTCGGTTATTGGAATCATTGCTCAAAGACTTGTTCGCGTGTTATGTCCTAACTGTAAACAGCCGTACGAAACTGATGCTGAAGAATATATTGAACGTTTAATGCTTCCTGAAGATTCTGTAAAAAAAGGAACACAAACTTACTATAAACCGGTTGGATGTGATGAATGCAGAGGTACAGGCTATAAAGGGCGAATATCTCTCTTTGAACTTATGCAAACTACTGAGGAAATTAAAAAACTTACTCTTGAACGCTCGGCTTCTTATGTAATTAAAAAGCAGGCTGTTAAAGACGGAATGATTACTCTTCAGCAGGACGGCTGGAAAAAAGCATGCGCGGGGATTACTACAATCGAAGAAGTGTTAAGAGTAACTGAAGAAGCATAGAAAATTAACCTAATTGATCTAATTAACCTAATTGACCTAAGACTTAAAACTTAAAACTTAAAACTTAAAACCAAGAGATTAATTATGAACAAAAAAAACGAAAAACGCAGAACTAAACCGGCAGGTTTTACTCTTATCGAACTGCTCGTTGTTATAACTATTATCGCTATTCTTGGCGCTGTGGTTGCTCCGAGACTTCTTAAAAATCCTGAGAAAGCAAGAATCGCCGCGGCAACGGCCGATGTAAGATCAATTCAGCTTCAGGCAGATTCATATCAGCTGGACAAAGGAAAACCTATCTCTTCACTTCAGGATCTTGTAACAGCCGGTTATCTTGAAGAAATGCCTTCAGATCCGTGGGGGAGTGATTATGTTGTTGAGCAACGGGATGGTGATGTGAGAATTAAGTGTCCGGCTCTTGAATCAAAAAAACAAAATTCAATATCCAAAGCTGATATTGATCTCAGTAAATAATGGCTGACAAAAACAAAAAGAAAAGTAAGCTTCTCAGCAACTTTATTAAACAAACCGAGCATCTCGTAGCGATTGACGTCGGGTCGCGTTACGTTAAAATTGCTGTTTTGCATAAGCGTAAAGATGTTATTGAAACTACTATTCTTGATGCGGAACCAATTCCATATCTTTCTGCACGCGGTGATATCACACCTGAACAGGTCTCTTCTGCGCTAGCGGTAGTACTTGAGAGAAACAACATCAAGAATGCTTCTTTCATTAGTATGCTGCCGCTGGAATTTGTTAGTGTCAAGAGATTTGAAGTTCCGTCTGTTTCTGCTAAACAAATTAAACAGATAGTTCCTTTTGAAGCCGAAAAACATTTGCCTTTTTCTGTTGAACGCGCTGTTATAGATTTTGATTTTATACCAATTGGGGATGCAAAGTCTTTGCCCGATAATAGCGATGATATTTCTGATCCGACTTCAGAAAAAGCTATTGAAGCAAAAAAAGCAGCAGACGCATTGGAAAGTTCCGGAAACAAATCCGTTGTAACTCTTGCTGCTGTCAGAAAAGCGGTTATTCCAAAATTCCTTGAACTTTGTAATGTAAAAGGATGCCGGCAGAGTGTTATTGATGTTACCGCGTTTGCTCTTTATAATTCTTTGTCATTTTCGCTTCGCAAAACAACAACATCAACTGATTCGGGCGATATTATCTTAATTGATTTGGGTGCCAGACGATCGGAAATGATTGTTGTTTCTGCTAAAACAGGCGAGTTGCTATTTACAAGAAGTATCACCTTCGGCGGTGATGAGATTACCGATACTATTGCTTCGAAGTTGAACTTTCCTTTTGAAGAGGCTGAACGGATAAAATGTGAAGAGTGGGATAAGTCGGGAATTAAATCCGGAAGCGAAGAATATAATAATGCTTTTGAACCATTAGTTTCCCAACTTGAAAAATCACTGAGATATATTAAAAAATTAAAACTTTCGTCTGACCAAAGCGTAATATACCTTTGTGGCGGAACATCTGCAACCCCTGGAATTGTCGAATATTTTCAGTCGAAATTTGACTTGCCAGTTAAAATATTTAATCCTCTGCCTTCGGTTAACGCGAAAAAAACAAAAAAACCGCCGCAAATATTTACTTCAGTTATTGGCGGAGCGTTGAAAATGATCGGTGAGAAGAAGCTTGATGTCGATCTTCTTCCTGTTGATATTTCTAAACTGCAACAGCTTGCTATCAGAAAAAAACGCTTTATCCAACTCGGTATTGTAGCAGCTGCGATTATGACAATTTTACTTTCTATTTTCGGCGTTAAAGTTTTGCTGACTGATTTGGAAAGACGACGCATGAGGGCTGAGTATCTGAGGGTTGATCCTAAAGCTTTAGTTTTAGAAGTAGATTCTCTTGAAAGACGGAATGAAACATTACGAATTGCTGTGGGCAAAATGGAAGGACTGACAGACAGAAAAACTTCCTGGTCGGTTGTTCTAAAAACCCTTGCTGACAGTATGAGTTCAAATATCTGGGTAAGAAAATTGTCGGTTGATAAGAAAAATTATCTTACTATTGACGCTTGTTCTATTGGGATGGATTATATTAATTTCAAAAAACAGTTGGATGGAAGTATTAGATTTGATGATGTCCAAATTATAAGCAGCCTGAACGATAGAAGTGGGAAATTTAAAACTTTTAAACTGAAATGTAAAGTAATTCCTGATTATAAATACGGAGAAGAATTTAAGAATATGAGTGAAGAATTACTTGGGAAACTTAGTTCTTTTAATAGTGATGATGGTGAGTCAGGTGAAGAAAATAATGAAAACACGCTTGCTGTGAATGAATCAATCGAAAAATATGAAACAGCAAAACCTGACGTGCCGGTAAAAGAAATTAAACCCGCAAATGTTATAATCCCGCCTGGTTCGGCTAGTGAGCACCCTGATATTGATACAGCAGCGAACTCGCTGCCATTTAATCAGGAAAATTTTCTGAAAATATCTAATCAATTGGAAACGACCAAAGTTCTATTTCTAAACAGCAAAAAGACTGTTGATGAAAACATAAAAAAACTTCCGCCTGCATTAAAGAAATTAATGCAGGATAAGCAGCAAAAACATAAACAGGAAACCTTAAAAATTAACGAGCAACGATAATGAATCTAAAAAATCTTTCATCAAGAGAATTGATTACAATTATCATCGGCGCTGTTGTCGTCGTGGGATTTTTGCTATGGTTTTTCGTTATTGATGCAGGACAAAAAAAACTCGACTGGGATCGACGTTATGTTGCTGAATTCAAAAAAACACTTCACGATGCGAAAACTAATTTAAGACGTAAAAAAGTCCTCAATATCGAATTCGATGACTTGATTGCAAACTTTAGTAATCAACTCGAAAAAATCGGCGATATGGAAATACCGGACGATATTGATGACAAGCTCGCAATTGAATTCGATGAAATGGACAGAATTTACGGTTCATCAATTGGAAGAACAAGTTTTAAACCAATGGAAACAAACGGTGTTTATAAATTGCTTAAATATGGACTGTCAGACGTACAATGCGATTGGAAAAGCCTCAACGCAGCACTCTACCTAATCGAAAATGCAGGACAGCTTGTCGGCTTTGGCAACCTATATATTAATGCTGATCCAAAAGACAGAAGAAATGTTAAAACTAAAGTTAGAATGAATATTGAATCATTCATTTTTCCAAATCGAGGAACACGACCGTGGAAAATGCCGGATTATGCCTCTGTTGAAAGCGGTCTTGGGAAAAATATTTTTCAAATTCCGGAAAGTATGATTCCGCAGTCGACTGCTAAAGGTAAAACAGGATTAAAACCCGGACAACCACCGCCTTTTATGCGTACTACTACTTTAACCGGGATAGTCAAATTTAGAGGAAAGCTATTTGCTATCTTTAAAAATAAGTTGAAAAAGAAAGAGTATAGAATCGGCATTAACGGCATAATATCAAATACTATACCTGCAGTTACTGTTATTGCAATTGACCGTACTAATGAGTCAGTTGATGTTGAGTTTAATGGTGAAACTTTTAAACTTCCACTCCGTAAATATAGAGAGCAGATGTTTACATCCAGAAAACCTCTTAACCTGCTGTCAGGATTACGGAGGTCACAGCCTGAAGATGCAGATTCTTCCAGTGAACCGGAATCTTACATTGACGATGAACAGGAAACAAATGCGCCGGCTATTATTACTGAAAAAACCGAAGTTCCTGATGATTACAAAAAAACAGTAGGTTCATATACAGAATGTATTAGTAAAATTAGAGCGTGGACAGAAAAAGTTAATAAGTACAATAAACGAAGATTTAGACTGAATAGTGATTACGGTATGATTATTACTCGCCTTAACAGAGTTAGCCCCCTGTTAAAAGCAGGCTTGCAGAGAAGAGATGTTATAATTAGTTTAGGCGGTATGCGTGTGGATTCGAACGCTACGTTTACTTATGCCATGAACAAAGCTTGTGAAAACGGAAAAACTTTTTCGATGACCGTAATGCGAGGTAAAAACGCAAAAAAAGTAACTGTAACTTTGGAATAAATATATAATATGAGCGCAAAAGAAATTAATAAATATCAGGACTCTCTTAATTTACCTGATTCTCCCTTTCCTATGAGGGCCGGCCTGGCTAAACAAGAACCTCTGCGTCTTGAAAAATGGTATGCCGATAT
>JAOZNZ010000158.1 GCA_029933535.1 bacterium
GCCACGAACTACGTTATAAAAGACTTGGCGTATACATATACGCCTGCGCCTTCCAAGCCTTGTTCGTGGCATACCGGGAATAGTCGCCGGAATTGGATAATAAAATTTTCGTTGACAATATAAATTGACTTTGTTATTATATTAACACAAATAATAAATTTTATAATTTAATATTAATCTATTCCCTATGGAAATTCCAAGAATATTCATCGCCGCAACAAAACAGGACGAAGGTAAAACTACTACCGCACTTGGTATTTTAATTCATCTTCGCAAACATTTCTCAAATGTCGGCTATATGAAACCGGTAGGTCAAAAGTTTGTTGAATTGACAGACGGAATAAAAGTCGATAAAGATGTCTGGCTTGTACGTGAATCATTCAATTTTAATGACGATGCTCAATTAATGAGTCCTGTGACCATCCCACCTGGATTTACAAAAAACTATATTGACAACAGAAATCCTGAAAAATTATCCAAAAAAATTGTCGATGCTTTCTCAAAACAATCCGTAAATAAAGACTTTATGCTGCTCGAAGGAACAGGGCATGCAGGCGTTGGGTCAGTTGTTGACCTTTCTAATGCCCGTGTAGCAGAATTGCTTAACAGTCCGGTGATTATTGTTTCTTCAGGCGGAATAGGTAAACCGATAGATGAAATAATGCTGAATGCTTCACTTTTCAAAGAAAGAGGAGTAGAAATCGCCGGAGTAATATTAAATAAAGTTCTTCCAAATAAAATTCAACAGATAAAAAATTACGTCGGAAAAGCTCTCGCATGGCACGGTCTTGAACTTCTCGGCGTTGTGCCTTATGACCCTTTGCTAAGTGAACCGACATTAACAGAAGTCTGTCGGAAAATAAAAGGAAAAGTTCTTTCAGGAAAGGATAAATTATCAACATTATATTCTAATGCAATCCTTACTGCCGATTTTACGCCGCTGCTATCGGAAAAAATCAAACCTAAATCTCTAATTGTTACTACCGGTTCTCAAACGGAATTGCTTATCGCATGTGCCAGCGAAGGAACAAGTGTGGAAAGTTTGCGCGAAAAAGTTTCGGGAATTTTACTTGTTGACGGTATTGAACCAAAAAGTCATATAATTAAAATGCTCAAATTAGCCGGTTTACCTGTCATTATAACAGAAATAAGCGCGTTTGACGCAACGGCAAAAGTATCATCAATGGTTGCAAAAACTCAACCCGATAATCCTGAGAAAGTTGAAATTATAAGCAATTTATTTGACAATCATGTGGATATGAAAAGAATAATAGAAAAGGCACGTTCGTAGGGGCAACCCTATGTGGTTGCCCTAATTCAGGTGTCAGGTGTCAGGTGTCAGGTGGCAGGTGGCAGGTGTTCGGTCCTAAATTTGATAATTGAGAGTTGAGAGTTCGATATTGGTTATTCAGGTTTCAGGTGTCAGGTTCCAGGTGGCAGGTGGCAGGTGTTCGGTCCTAAATTTGATAATTGAGAGTTGAGAGTTCGATATTGGTTATTCAGGTTTCAGGTGTCAGGTTCCAGGTATTCACGGGCAACGGATCACGGACCACGGACCACGGATTACGGGCCACGGATCACGGATTACAGACTCCCATACCTCCCATAATTCCCATATCTCCCATAAAAAAAACGCTTGACATCGGACATTAAATTAATGTCCAACGCCAAACGTTTAATTTTAAACATTCTGGTTTTAGAATGTTTTCTTATTTCCACTCAACTTTCGGAGCTGTTGGAGCTGCAGGAGCTGCTGCTTTGTCAGCTTTTTTAATTTCTTTTAATTCAACATCAAAAACAAGCACTGCATCTGGTCCGATTTCATTACCTGCTCCGCGTTCACCGTAAGCAAGATCTGAAGGAATAAAAAGTTTAAGCTTGCTGCCCGGTTTCATTAATTTTAAAGCTTCTGTCCAGCCTTTAATCACGCCTTTAACAGGGAAAGTTGCCGGTTGCCCGCGTTTGTAAGAACTGTCAAATTCAGTTCCGTCAATAAGTGCTCCGGCATAATCAACAGTAACGGTGTCATCATCAGTAGGTGAATCGCCTTTACCTTCTGTAATAACGATATACTGAAGACCGCTATCAGTTGTTTTAACGCCTTCTTTTTTCTTATTTTCGGCGAGGAATTTTTCACCTTCTACTTTATTTTTTTTACCTTGTTCCGCCATCTTTTCTTTCTGCTTTTCCATCAATACTTTTTGTTTTTCCATCATTTCTTCCTGGAATTGCTTCATAACGTCCCGGATTTCGTCTTTTGTGAACATAGGTTCCGAATCTGTGAAACCGGCCTTTATACCTTTCGTGAGAAGATCAGTGTCAACGTCAAGTTCCATCTGCTTAAAATTACCGCCCATATCAAGGCCAATACAATAACTTACTTTCTGCATTTGTGTTAATCCTTTTGTTTTTGTGTCTGCTTTAGCTTCATCATCAGCCGCGAGAGCTGTTCCTGCGATTACTGCGATTGCCATTGCTAATGTTACTACATTTCTCATCTTTTTGTCTCCTTGCGTTTGTTATTACATAAATTTATTAATTTTCTCGTCCGTTAAAATTTCTTTTTGCTTCCCATCGGTAATTAGACTATATAAATACCTTAAAAATTCAATTTAATAGGTTCGTAAATCCTTTTACCCATAAATTTGATTTTTACTAAAATCAAATTTCCTCAGCTTTGCCTAAAACTTATCTCACATCGGCAAAGCCCTATTATACACTTTTTTCAATTCTTTTCCAATAGCCTTAATTCCTTCTTCAACTATTTTATCATCCTGAGAATAACTTATTCTAATACATTCCTGCTTATGCTGCCAGTCTTCATCGAGTCCGGGATAAAAATAATGACCCGGAACAACAAGAACGCCATCACGTTTCAGCCGTTCATATAGTTCAGAACATTTTATCGGCATATTTTTAAACCACAGCCATAAAAACATCGCTCCTTCAGGTTTATGAATGTAATAATTTATTCCTTCAAATTCCTGTTTGATAAGCGTAATCGCTTTTTCCATTTTCTTCTTATAAAATGGTTTGACTACTTCACGGCTGATCTTTATAATTTCACCGCTGCGAATTAGTTCCAATGCTATTACAGGACCAATTCCTCCCGGCGCAAGATGGAAAATCGCGTTCATCTGTGTAACAGCTTTTATTACTTCAGGATTGGCAATAATTATTCCTGTTCGTGATGACGGCAAACCAAATTTTGAAAGGCTCATGCAGATAATTATTTCGTCATTCCACACAGGCGTCGCGTCAACATAAATCATATTTGGAAAAGGCGTGCCGTAAGCATTATCAATAATCAGGGGAATTTTATTCTCCGCCGCTATTTGACTAAGCTTGTCAATTTCCGTGTTTGTAAGTACGTTGCCGGTTGGATTAGTCGGCCTTGACACACACATCGCGCCGATTTCATCTGTGATTTTTAAAGAGTCGAAATCAATATGATATTTGAACATATGATCGTCAATAAATTCTATTTTCGGCTTGTTGGCAACGAAAAAATCTTCCGACAAACCAACATCGGAATAGCCGATATATTCAGGAGTAAGCGGAAAAAGAATTTTTTTACGTTTCCCATCAGTAAAATCTCCAGCGAACATATTGAATAGATAGAAAAATGCAGATTGACTTCCATTTGTAAGAGCTATATTTTCCGGTTTAATATCAAATCCGAATTCCCTGCTGAAAAGTTCCGCAAGAGCTTTGATGAATTCCGTATTACCGGATGGGCCGTCATAATCGCCAACCATGGCTTCATATTCGCGCTTATTATTCAGGATATCATTCATTCTGTCGCGAAGCATAGCGTCAATTTCATTGATATGAGCCGGAGCTCCACCGCCAAGCATAAGCATTTCGGTATTATTATTCATTGCATCGGCAAGATCGACCATCAGTTCATTTATACCGGAGACTCCTGCAAATTTTTTCCCAAATTTTGATAAATTCATATTGATATTTTTCATTCATTTTAATTAAATCGCTGGATTTGAATGATAGTATAGCAGAAGATGCTATCTATTGCAATAAATAGCACCTTTTGATATAATACCTAACTCTTGAATAAATACGAAACGTTGCTGTTTGTACTTATTTTTAAATTATAATTATAAATTTTAATGAATTTTGACAAACCTGAATATCGTGAAATGTTTTGGCATACCGCAAGCCATATCCTCGCTCAAGCGGTAACTGAACTTTTCCCGGAAGCTAAATTGGCGATTGGACCTGCAATCGCTGCGGGCTTCTATTACGATTTTGACGTTCCGGAACCATTTACTCCGGAAGATCTTAAACGTATAGAAAAGCAGATGTTTAAAATCGTTAATAAAAATCTGCCGCTTGAACATGAAACCTGGTCGCGTGAAAAAGCGTTGGATTTTTTCAAACAGAATAATCAGCCTTACAAAATTGAATTGATCGAAAATCTCGATGATGAACAACTCTCAATTTATAAACAGGCAGATTTTATCGACCTTTGTAAAGGTCCGCATTTGCCGTCAACCGGCGCGGTAAAAGCTGTAAAACTTTTGAGTATAGCAGGCGCTTACTGGCGCGGTGATGAAAATAATCAAATGCTTCAACGAATTTACGGCACTGCTTTCCCCGATAAGCAATCGCTTAAAGCTGAACTAACGAGACTTGAGGAAGCCAAAAAACGCGATCATCGCAAACTTGGTGTTGAGCTTGAACTTTTCAGCTTTCACGATGAAATAGGTCCCGGTCTCGCCGTTTGGCATCCGAAAGGCGCTGTCATAAGAAACGAAATCGAAAACTTCTGGCGTAACGAACATTATAACTCAGGCTACGATCTGGTTTATTCTCCCCATATCGGGAAAGGTGAACTCTGGAAAACAAGCGGGCATCTCGACTTTTATCGCGATAGTATGTATCCGGCAATGGAAATCGATGAACACGAATATTTCGTTAAACCGATGAATTGTCCGTTTCATATTCTCATCTATAAAAGTAAATTACGCTCATATCGCGAACTGCCAATCAGATGGGCAGAACTCGGCACAGTCTATCGATACGAACGCAGCGGTGCTCTTCACGGATTGCTCCGTGTTCGCGGATTTACTCAGGATGACGCACATATCATCTGCAGTCCCGACCAAATGGAAAGTGAGATTGACCGGGTACTTGATTTTTGTCTTGAAATGTTGAAAGTTTTTGGATTTGAAGACTTGCATATTTACGTTTCAACACGCCCCGAAGGAAAATGTGTCGGTGAACCGGAACGCTGGGAATCAGCCCAGAAAGCTTTGCAGAAAGTTGTAGAAAGTAAAAATATTCCTTTTGAAATCGACGAAGGCGGCGGAGCATTTTACGGCCCGAAAATTGACATCAAAATTAAAGACGTCTTGCAGCGCGAATGGCAATGCTCTACTATTCAATTTGATTTCAATCTTCCTGAAAGATTCGGAATGACCTTTATCGGCGAAGACGGAAAAGAACATCAACCGTATGTAATTCATAGAGCGTTACTTGGTGCCATCGAACGCTTTTTTGCCGTGCTGTTGGAAAATTGCGCGGGAAATTTTCCTCTCTGGCTCGCTCCGGAACAAATCAGAATTGTTCCGATCAAAGATACTCATATTGAATACGGAAAAGAAATCCTGAAAAAATTGAAAAATAGAAACCTTCGCGCTTCTATTGATGAAACAAGTCGACCAATGGGAGCCAAGATAAGGCAATCGCGACTTGAAAAAATTCCTTATTCTGTTATAATAGGTGATAATGAAGCAGAAAATTCATGTGTCGCTGTTAAATTGCAAAACGGAAAACAATTTCAGGACATCGATTTAAGTGATTTTATAACACGCGTTTGCGAAGAACGCGATACCCGATCATTAAAAAGCCTTTGGTTAGATAATACAAATGCATAACCCAAAAATAGGAGGACGTTATTAAACGTTCGTTTCAGCGCGAGGAACGTACTCGCATAAATCATAAGATTAAAGCTCGTGAAGTCAGGCTTATCGCTGATGACGGCAAACAGCTTGGTGTTGTTTCGCTTAGTAAAGCTCTCGAAGAAGCTGACAGTAGAAATCTTGACCTGGTGGAAGTTGCTCCGAGTGCCAAACCGCCTGTCTGCAGGATTTTGGATTTTGGTAAATACAGATACGAGCAAACGAAAAGAGAAAAGGAAGCGCGGCATCACAGCCATAAAGTAAAGACTAAAGAAATCAAATTGAGACCGAATATCGGAACGCATGATTATGACTACAAAAAAAATCATGTGATTGATTTCTTACAACACGGGGACAGAGTTAAAGTCACCTGCTTTTATCGCGGTAGAGAAATGGCTCACCAGGAAATCGGTCGAGAACTCGTAAATAAAATGATTGGGGAAGTTGAAGAATACGGTGCGGTGGAAAGCCCTCCGAAAAAGATGGGCAATACATATAGTGTTGTTCTTGGACCTGTAAAATTAACAAAGTAATAAATTTCATTTTGCGAACTATCGTGAAATAAAACACGGAGATTATAAATGCCTAAAGTAAAAACCAGAAAAGCTGTAAGTAAACGTTTCAGAGTTACTAAAAACGGGAAAGTTGTTCGAAGCAGCAGCAAAAAAAGACACCTGCTTACTTGTAAATCAAGAAAGAAAAAACGCGACCTAAGACAACCCAAAACCGCTAAAGCAGCAGATGCAAAAAATATTAAACAAATGCTGCCATACGCGTAGCAAAAATGATTGAAATGATTGAAATGATTGAAATGATTGAAAAATCACCAAATCACCAAATCACCAAATCATTAAATCATTAAATCATTAAATCTTTAACTAACCGTACGGGTAAAAAGGCCACCCTGCGGTTTAATAACATAAACATAATTACAGGAGACTTATTATGCCAAGAGCCACAAACGGTCCTGCTTCACATCGCAGGAAAAAAAGAATTTTCAAACAAACTAAAGGCTTCGTCGGCGGAAGAAAAAATCTGCTCAGAACCGCTAAAGAAACTCTTAACAGAGCTTTGGCTTACTCTTTCCGCGACAGAAGAGTCAAAAAACGCGAATTCAGAAAACTCTGGATTACAAGAATCGGTATAGCCGCAAGAAACGGTGGTACAACTTATAACGCTTTTATCAGCGGATTAAAAAAAGCTAATATTGAACTGAATAGAAAAGTTCTCGCGAATATCGCCGTTTACGACGAAAACGCGTTCAACGAACTTATCAAAATCAGCAAAAATGCTTAATTTTAAGCGGGCGGAATCGCCCGCTTTTTTAAAAGTCCCCCTTTTCTAAAGTGGGGACAGGGGATTTTTAATCAACATTATTTGTTGATTAAGTCCCTGACACCTGACTCCTTGCAGTTCTTACTATGATCGCCAATCTCATAAATCAACTCGATAATATTAGT
>JAOZNZ010000802.1 GCA_029933535.1 bacterium
TCATCCCGGAAATACAAAAGTTTTTGGTACGGATGCTGTTAACTCCGACTTTTTTAAATTCGTTTCGCAGGTGGAATCTAACTTTGGCGCACGAATTTCTGTCGAGGATATCGGCATTTATTATTCTTCTTCTTCAATCCTAAATCAAATGTTTCCGGGTGGAGTGAAAAACTTTGACGCACAGCCACATCAATTCGCTAATTGGGGTTGGGGTACCGCGCTTGGACAATTGCATTATCAATACAAATCTGTTGCGGAATGGAATTTAAATTCCAATGTTTTAGAAAATCTTGAAGTGTTTATTATTCCGGAATCAGAAATTTTTACCGATGACGATGTAAGTCAAATTCTTCAGCCATGGGTTAATAATGGCGGCAAACTTATTGTAACAGGCATAAGTGGAAACAGACACGGTGAAAACGGAAACTTCAATGTTAATTCAAGCGGTTATTCGCTTGAACCGTTAACTACCGTCGCAAATATTGCTTTCGCGCCTGCCGAACTTTTACGTTCTGTAGGTTCTGGGAAAGTTTTGTATATTAAAGACAATATCGGAATGAATTATTTCAATGCAAGCTCTCTTTCCTCTCGAGCAGCTCTGCTGCCAAATTTCTCCGGCGCAATGAATCAAATTCTCGGAAATAATCGCGATCTGACTGTCCTTACTCCGGGTGCCGGAGTTACAAGTAGTGTTGGTCTTACTGTATTTGAAGATCCATGCACTTCGAATTTATTTGTTGACATAGTTAATTTCGATCTAAACCTCGCAGCCGACACAATGACCGATACGGCAGAATTAAATTTTACTATTTATCTACCTGAATGGATGAGAGGCAATCTTGAAGCCGCAGTCTTTTCACCTACAAATGTTTTACCTTCAGTATCAGTTAATCCACAACCGCCTGACCGGCTTGAAATAACAATTGGCCCGGTCGGTCATTACGCAAGTGTAAAAATATCGCATATAGTACCGGAACCCTGTCTATTTATCATTTATTATTTATTATTTATTATTTATTGGAGAAAATTTTAAATTTATCCCGATGTATTTGTTATCGGGATCAATTTTCTACATCAAACAAAAAGGAGCAGAAATGAACAAAGAATACGTTACAAGATACGAAAACAACCCCGTTATTACTAAAGATGATCTGCCTTTCAGAGGGGAATGCGCTTTTAATAGCGGCGCGGTTGAACATAACGGCGAAATAGTTATGATAGTCAACTGCTGGCGTGCAGATTTCGTTCCATTTTTCCTTCTCGCGAAAAGTAAAGACGGAATAAAATTTACTTTCAATTCCGATACAAGCGTTTTCGCGCAGCCTAAAGAATATCCTTTTGGCCTTCTTGACGGAATGTTCGATACTCGCATAACTTACATGGACGAAGATAAATGTTACTACATAACTTACAACACTTCATCCCATCTTGGCGGAAGAATCCGATTAATCAAAACTATTGATTTCGAAAAATACGAAGATTTAGGTTTTATTACCGGCGTTGACCATCGCAACTGCGTGATTTTCCCGGAAAAATTTGATGGTATGTATGTTCGACTCGAAAGACCGGCAGGCGAAGCAGCATCTACAGGCGACATTTATATTTCCTACTCCCCTGACTTAATTTTCTGGGGAAAAACCGAACTCCTTCTTGAAAAAGGAACACGTTATTGGGAAAGCTTTAAAATCGGGCCGGGAGCTCCGCCTGTAAAAACAGACAAAGGATGGCTCATAATTTATCATGGTTGCAGACAACACATGAACGGGATTATGTACAATGCGGGCGCAATGCTTCTTGACTTGAAAGACCCAAGCAAGATCATCGGAAAAATGAAGGAATATATTATGGTTCCGGAAATGGATTATGAACAAAACGG
>JAOZNZ010000803.1 GCA_029933535.1 bacterium
TGATCTGTCACAAATCCTGTTAACCAGCGTACAGTAAATCTTGGATCGTTCCATGAAGGTTTGCTATGCCATGGACTTGGAGTTCCTGTATAAATAATAAGCAAGGGTTTTCCCAGATACGTCTGATATAGTTTTCGATATAACGGATTAGCAATAAATGTATCATAAATTTGATTAACCTTTTTTTGAAGTAAACCACCGGAAATATCAGTCTTGCTTTGCGCACCGGCCATGATTGCAATTTTCGGTGTTTTATCGAGTTGTGTGAAAGTTTTAAAAACCACTCTTGTTGCACTCTCAATTTCCTCAATATCATTGCGGTACCGGCTGCCGTCTTTATTTTTAGCAGTTTTTTCTTTCATTAAAGGATCATGGTCAACATTATTTGACCAGTCAATAAAAATAAAATCGACATCAGCGCCTGAAAGCCAATCAGCATGCTGACGAATAATTTTCGTATCATCCGATTGATAATATCCAAGTTCCGGAGTGCCCCAGCAGTTCGACCAATTTATTGGAGGAAACCAGGGGGAATAGGCAATTCCGACCATTCGCTCACTTGACGGCACAGGAGAACATTCGAAAGATTTTTTCTGTTTAGCTGAAACGTTATATGCACAGAAAAATAAAATGCAAAATGTGATGATGGGAATTATAGCTATAATTGATTTCATATTATTATCCTTATTGGTAAAGTTGGTTCTTGGAGATGTATTTGCCCTTGCCCCAGGGTGTTACCCAGGGCTATCATAATTAATCCCGCTGGGATAATTTTAAAAAAATATCCAAATTTTAATCACACTTCAAAGAGAGACTACGCACATTTTGATTCAATCGTATCAATCGTATCAATCGTATCAATCGTATAAATCGTTTCAATCGTTTCAATCGTTTCAATCGTTTCAATCATTTCAATCATTTCAATCATTTCAATAGTTTCACCTGTCCCACATCGGCGGAATCTTTTCCTCAGGCAATACACCCGACTGACGATTTGCCTTGATTGTTGCTACTCCGTTTGGTTGGACTTCAAAGAAAAATGTATCATTTTGATTTGGACATTCCTGAATCATCACTTCGTTCATTCCGGTTTCCCACGTTTTTTTGAAAGGAATGAGGCCCTTAAATTCAACTTTCCTGCAATCAGAAGCTGTGTTCCAAACTCTGAAAATAATATCAGAATCTTCCTCTGATTTCTTGAGGGCGGTTATAGCCAGGTCTTTTTGCAACTTGATTAATGAACCGTTATTTGGCCATGATCCCGGATGCTGAATATCACCTTCACACCATAAAGGTACCGTGTAGGCATGAGCCGAATTGACAATATCAGCTTCGATAAGGTCGCCATCGTGAACACGAATGGCGTACTCTGCTTTGTGCGGTCCGGGACATTGCGCGGCGGGTACCGGATGGTCGGCTCCGGCCAGCGGTCCAATTGTCCCAACGCATCGAAGCAGTGTCAGAGATAGTTTTGTTCCTATTTCTGTTCTGCATACATCAAACTCAGGCAAGCCGCGATTTAGAAGTGATAATCCTGAGTCACCGTCCGTAATAGAAACAAAAGATTGCTGAGGATGCGATTCCATGTTGTCAGGAGGAGATATGATTGGACGGCGCGTTAGACTGAAATTACCTTCGGCAACTGTATAGTCTGTGTCAATATCAGTGTCGAACACGGCACACAGTTTATGGTCGCGTATTTGATTGTCGTATGAAGTAACTATCTCCACACGGTCAATATCTGCCCTAAGAGTAATATCGCTTATGATCATCAACTGAGCAGTTTCTTTGGAACGTTTTTTTGTTCCTGAGTGTAAAGGCAGATGCCACGGAATTTCAACACGGTAAGTTATGCGGTAAGGTAAAACAACTGTTA
>JAOZNZ010000804.1 GCA_029933535.1 bacterium
ACAAGCGGGCTGTTTGTATCGATGCCCCAGGTTATTATATCGAAGAAAATTCTGATATTTCTTTTGTGAGCCTCATCTACAAATTTTTTCGCTGCTTCGAATCCCGCTTCAACATCATTTGTACCTGTAAGTTTATCGTCAAGAAGATGAGGACCAAAACCAAGATAGCCGTTATTCTTAGCGTTGTCGCGATCGTAAACAGGATTTATCCAAAGGCCGTTAACACCCATCTCCGCATAATGGTTAAGAACGTTCACTGCGCTTTCAAAATCACCGTCAAAGGCAGAAGTTTCTATCCTCAATTGTACCATTATTAATGATTTCAGCCAGTCCGGTGATGTTCCTTCCATCTTTACCTTATCATCCGGTTTATACGGGGGTATCAGTGCAGAGTTATCTATTGATGCCCTGCAGGATGGGGTATTAAGAGAGAGTAAAGCAGTCATAATTATCAGTAATATTTTCATATATAATTAAGTTGGAAAATTTTTACACAATTAGCTAAAAAGATATCGATTGTCACCACTTCCTAAAACAAACACCCCCTATTAATGCAATTAGAATGAAAGAGAACGGTTCGGGAATCGTACCAACTCTGATTTCATCAATATCACCATGAAAAAAACGGCGTGGACCATACATATCGCGACCTATTAGCATCCAAGATGAATCGGCTCCAATCGGCGTATCCGAGAGAGTTGTTTCAATTCCGTCAACAATTAAAGAGACTTCACCATCAATATTCTGATAGTGCACTTCGACCCAAGTGTTTGAGGGAACGGGGTCAGAATAAATCCACTTATTATCCGGCATAAGAAATCTCACTCTGCCTCCGCCATCAATAAAGCTTCTCCAAGGTATAGTTTGGACAAGCGCCAAATAATCACCTGCCGGAGGTAAACTTTGCCATCTGAAAGAGAAATCACAAATTGCATTAACTTGGTCTTCAGGCCATAAACCATAAGGTAGTATATCGATTGTGTTTGAAAATCCGTCAAAATGGAAATAACTTCCGCCATAAGGAGAACCGGAAGTTAATGTAGGTATTGTATTTGAATCATGATCATCATGGGCGTAGTTAATATCTAAAATAAGTTGAGCTGACTCACGACCGCTTGAATTGTCATCCGGTGTTTGTAACCAAAAAACCGGCAAATTTGTTTCATCGCAGTGTGCAAGGAAAAGCAAATCTTCCGTATCGGTATAAACAGCCGAAGCTGAATTACAGGCAACAACCAATACTACGATTATAGTAAGTTTGAGAAGTAAGTTTTTCATTTTTCTATTATTTGTTATTTTCTAAAACAAATATTATATCACATAAAAAACATGAAGTCTATAACAAATTGGAAAATTTTAACACAATTAGCTAAATTAACTTGCTATATTACAATGAAATGTGTATAATGATAATAATAACAAACCCAATAAATTTATGAGTATTAAAGACATAAATGTTGATTTCCCGCATGACTTAAAGAAAGGCAGAATTTCTCATGACTTTTCTAAAGATATGTGCGAATTTTCAATGCTTAAAAATCAGGATCCAGTTCCTTTACACACTCACAATTTTGATGAACTTGTTTTTATTTTCAGCGGTTCTGCTGTTCACGTCGTTGATGATGATAAATACCCGATCATCAGAGGAGATGTCTTTGTCGTGCGCGGAAATCATAAACACGGATATGATAATCCAAAACATCTAAATGTTGTAAATGTATTATATCAGCGCGAATATTTTGAATCGTTAAAAATAAAATTCGCTAATTTGCCGGGATTTAACGCACTTTTTGTTCACGAACCTATGTACCGGAAAAAGCATAAATTCAAATCAAAATTACATTTGAATTCTCAACAACTGCAAAAAATATCCCG
>JAOZNZ010000805.1 GCA_029933535.1 bacterium
ATATACACAGAACAAGAACACACGGAAAATAAAAATTTCTCAATTCGTGGTAATCCGTGAAATAATCACGCTTCGCGCGTTACTTCGTTGGGCGTGATATATATTTAAATTATCTTATAAACAGTTTTTTTATTAATTAATTTTATGTATCGACTGCTGGGGTCTGCTATTGTCTAATAAGCTTTGTAACATGTCTTTGTAATCTTTTGTCAATAAAGTGTAATTTCGCTTGTAATTATGAACATGCGAATACATATAGAACAATTAACAACTTATCTCGATAGACGGTCGATTGCGGTTCTTTCGAGCGTGCTTTTTGCAGCATTACGCAAACCTTGCGATGCTTTTTTATCATTCATAAGATCTTTTAGTGCGGTAATGCCTTTATCTCTAATCTTATCGTTATCTTTCACGCGACAATATTGAGCCATCAAATCAAACCATACAAAGTCTTTTTGATTGTTCCATTTCTCTTCAGACAAGTCGCTTGGTTTTTGGCTGAAAAGTTCATTATACTCATTTTCAGCTTCTTCATATCTTTTTTCGCTAACCATATATGATATTTTCTGACCGCATGCCATAATATACATGGAAGAATCAATATTCTCGCATTCTTTCATTTCCTGAGTTGTTTCATCAAGCATTTGAATCGCTCTTTCTTTATCCGATAGTGCTACCATTGTAGCTGCAAAGGTTTCAAAGGTAAGTGAATCGGTCTGACCAGGCACTGCGTCGGCAAGGCGCAAGAGCACATCAGCCGTTTGATTTATATGTTGTAGGCTTGGTGGAGCGCTTCTGTGTATAATTTCTTCAAGAATCGTATAGTTAAATATATCCATTGTTGTTTTATCTGTATCAGATAATATTTCTATAATACGATCCCAATCAGAATTTGTAAAATTCCACGGCGTTTTGCGTAACTCTAAAAATTCACAAAGCTCAACCGAATCCGGTGAATTGGAACAGGCAGCCGCTATGAAGTTACTTAAAATAGTAGAATGAGAAATAGAAACTCCTTTTGGTGCGGCTGCAATGGAGTTACTTAAAATAGTAGCATAAGTAACAGGATCAGAGTTGGCTTCTGTGATTGGCGGAACTGAATTAGTATTTAATTGTGATATATCTTGTGCCGTTTCCTTGGGTAGCGGAAAAGCCACAAAAGAGCTAACGTCATTGGTTTTTTGTTTCGCTTGATATATCGGATCAATATTTATTGATAAATTATTTTCACGTGTATCGCGGCGCATATATACTATACCGAGACAAACAAAAATGATTATCACGATTGTGACGATTTGAATGTATTTAAGTCTATTCATAATATTGATTACTTTCTCGCGTGGAATTATTTATTATAGTTGTTATAGTTTAATATATTTTAACACAAGTGACACGGATTTTCAATAATCTGTGATTAAAATACATTTAAACTTAGATAAACAGGAGATACCCGATTTTTTATTTACGTTGCGCGGACGCGTGACGGGCGAATGCCGGTTCCCCGTCCGCGAACTCGCAAACGCTTATTTAGGCTCAATGTCTTTTTTAGGGGCTATTACTGTAGCTGATCTCGGTGAGGTCGGCAGATAAAGTTTGGAAATAATAAGATAACAAAAAATCAGTAAGATAAGTTTTTGATCATTTGCGAATGTGAAGCAACCGTCCTCACCGCGAACGGCTACAGAAGAAACCGGCAGTGGCCGGATTTGAGGATAATTGTTCGGCTAATAAATGATAAATAATAATTAATGGCTAGGTAAAGAATAACACCTCCCCCCAAAAAAAATCCATTGAGCCCTTATGGATCAATGGAAATTTATGGGGGGGATCTTTTATTTATCATTATAAAACATAAT
>JAOZNZ010000159.1 GCA_029933535.1 bacterium
TTAAAGGAGCGAAGCGACTAACCTTAAGTCCCGATTTATCGGGGCAACCTTCAAACCTTAAAGGAGCGAAGCGACTAACCTTAAGTACCGATTTATCGGGACAACCTTCAAACCTTAAGCACCGACTTGTCGGCGCAACTTTAATTTAAAATGCCATTCTCTTTTCTCTCATCTTAAAAAATTTGACTAGCGAATCTACATAAGATCTATCCGTTTCTATGCTGATCGCATCAGCATTCATTTGCCGAAACTGTTTCTTTAGTTGGTCATGTCTCTGAATACCAAGCGCGCGAAATGTTCTTCTTACTTTTTTATCTGATGTATCAACAAGAATTCTCTCGCCTGTTTCGGCATCCATCAAATCTATAAACCCGATATCGGGAAGTTCAAGTTCTCTTGGATCGGTTATAGAAACAGGAATCAAATCATGTTTTTTGGATGCCATCATCAGTGCCTGTGAATAATTTTCACAAATGAAATCTGAAATTAAAAATACCACTGAACGGCGTGTGCATACTTTTTGTAAATATTCTAGCGCGGCAGTAATATCTGTTTCACCATGCTCCGGTGCCTCAAGAAAAAGTATCTCCCGAATTACCCGCATTACATGCGAACGACCTTTCTTAGGAGGAACATATTTTTCTATTTGATCTGTAAATACAATCAGACCAACACGGTCATTGCTGCGAATCGCCGAATAAGCCAGCAATGCGGCAATTTCGGCAGCAACCTCGTTTTTTGATTTGTTGATCGAGCCGAAGGAACCTGATGAACTCGCGTCAACAACAAGCATTACAGTTAATTCACGTTCTTCAACAAATCTTTTTATGTAAGGCTTACCTGTTCTTGCTGTAACATTCCAGTCGATTGATTTTACGTCATCACCCGGCTGATACTCGCGAACTTCGTCAAATTCCATTCCGCGACCTTTGAACGCGCTTTTGTATTCACCGGCCATCACTTCAGTCACCTGATGACTTGTGCGGATCTGAATTTGGCGAATTTTTTTTAATAAATCTTTTGATAACATGTTTATATTTATTAATTATTAACAGGAAATTTGATTTTTTTAAAATCAAATTTAGTATTTTTGTTCCTTAACTCTGAATACTGATTACTTTCTCACATTAATAGACCATAAATTAAAATTTTTAAAATTTTAATTTACTATGGTACTTCGATTTCATCAAAAATCTTTTGTACAACATCATCTGATGTCATTTCTTCAGCTTCGGCTTCATAGCTTATTATAACCCTGTGTCTTAAAACATCCAGCCCAATTGATTTTACATCCTGAGGTGTTACATATCCTCTACCTTCAAGAAAAGCATGAGCTTTTGACGCAATCGTTAACGCTAATGTTGCACGAGGAGAAGCGCCGAATTGAATTAAGTCTTTAATATCAAGATTATAAGCTTCCGGTTCACGGGTCGCGAAAACTATATCGATAATATAATCTTTAATTTTTTCATCCATAAATATTTCGTCTACCAATTGGCGGATATTTATAATGTCAGCAGGTGAAATTACCGGTGAAACGGTTGTCTTCGTTATTGTGTGTGCCATCCTGCTCTGTATTTCTTTTTCTTCTATTTTATTTGGATAGGTAATATTTAACTTTAACATAAATCTATCTACTTGTGCTTCGGGAAGTGGATATGTTCCTTCCTGCTCAATAGGATTTTGTGTCGCAAGCACAAGGAATGGGTCGTCCAAGTCGAATGTTTCGCCACCGATTGTAACCTGATGTTCCTGCATAGCTTCAAGGAGTGCGCTTTGTACTTTTGCTGGCGCACGGTTAATTTCATCTGCGAGGATTATATTTGCAAAAATAGGTCCTTTTTTAGTTGAAAACGCTCCATCTTTAGGATTGTAAATTAATGTTCCGATTAAATCGGCAGGCAATAAGTCAGGTGTGAATTGTATCCTGTTAAATGATGCCTGAATTGATTGGGCAAGTGTGGTTACCGCTAATGTTTTTGCAAGTCCGGGAACGCCCTCCAACAAAACATGGCCGTTTGAAAACAATCCAATTAACAGCCGGTCAATCATATATTGCTGCCCAACAATATTTTTTGAGATTTCATTTCTTAACAGTCCGATAACGGCGTTTTTTTCTTTAACTTTTTCATTAATTTCCTGTACATTATTCATTTTTTATCTCCAGATGTATTATATAATTACAATTCTTGTTTAAATTGGAATAATGGAATATTGGAATATTGGAATGTTGATTCAATATTCTAAAAACCTTCTTATTCCATTAAATATAAACTATCGTCCCAATTTCCGTTCTCTTTCTTTGATTCTAAAGATTTAATAAGATTTATCAGTTTTTTTAATTCATAAGAAAAAGGTCTGAAAACACGACAAATTTCTTTATATAAAAGAACAGCATTCTGCCAAACATGCAATGTCATATATCCTCTGTTTATATTTTTCCTTTTCAAAATATAAGCTCCGCTCCTTCGTTAACTAATATATTGAGTTGTTGTTTCCATCATTCCATCATTCCATCATTCCGTTCTTAGATACAACTCTTCCTCAAATTGTGGTTTGTGAGGTCGGTTATTTAAAAGTATCTTCTTTAAAAAATTATATATCCTATCCTGTTCCTGATTGCTTGGTTGATAATCGGCGTAACATACATTATGCGACAATCTCAGCAATTCACAGGCCGATGATAGCGTATGTTTGTCGGGACCGACTTTACCGTTTGATTCAAGATTCACGTCTAACAGGCTTCCGATTTGATATTTCACTCTGAAATATTTTTTTATCAGTGCATCTAATTTGTGAAAATAACGTTTAACATCACCTTCTATTTTATATCGTTTAATTTTCTCTAATTCTTCAATAATTGTATCTTCGATAGATGAATTATTCAACACGATTTTTTTTGATTTTCTTTGCGATAGTTTTATAATTATAATTGTCGAAATTATAGGAATTAAAAGTAATAACACTGCAGCAAAAATTATTGTTTTTAATAAATTGCGCCTAAGCCGGATTGTTGTAAACTTTATTCCCGGTAACTTATGATGCTGCTTCTCGTTACTTCCGGAAAGGCGATAATCTATAAATATTGGTCCGGTTTCCGTTCCGGCATTATTTGTTATAGAAAACTTAAAAAGATGAACTACCCTTTGCACAATTTGCGAATTTATAGTTGTTGCCTGCCCGAAAGTTATATGATCGATTATTTTTAAGCCGAGAAGCTGCGGCATTAGCGGTGCGTAAATCACATATGTATTGCTGCCCTGCAGCCATTCGGCTGTTATGGTAACTTCGGCAATACCGTTTATTGGAACAGTTTCATCTGTGCAATTAACATCAAAAGCAACGTTTCCGGAAACGAATTCAGCAAAAGTTAAAGTTAAAAATATAAAAATCAAATTTTTCATATCACTTACAATAGCATATTTTGTGCCAGCGGAACTATATTATATTTAAATCACGTTATTTACGTTAAATAAGTAAAAACAGGGCAAATTACAATGTAGTAAACCCGAGTGTGTTTTGTCATTTTGACAAAACATACGAAACTTCTTTTGCCACTAAGACACTAAGACACTAAGAATACAATTCATTTCATTTCTTCTTCGTGTCTTTGTGCCTTTGTGGCTATTTTTCTTATCGAAATTCTTAAACATTATCAGTGTTATTCTATGTTCTCTGTGGTTAATTATTTTTATTCATGATTTGGATTTGATTTGTTCGTTTTACCAATCTTAATGCCCACAATATTTCAAAAACAAAAACCGTTGCAAATAATACAAAAAAACCTAGTTTAACAGCTGATTCCAAAGGGATATCAGGATTTAATCGCCATATCTGATTGACTATCAGCGGGTAATCATATAACGTGTGAAGAAATATAGCTACAAGCAGACCAAACCCTAATGAAAATTTCTTTTTGTTATAAAAATGTTCCTGAGAAACGAAATAACCCATCACAACTCCGAAACAAGCGTGTGCGGGAACTGCTGTTAATGCCCGTGAAATAGCAGCTGTCCATCCAATCCGGGAAATATACATCAGACTTTCCAGTGTCGCAAAACCCAAAGACGCGGTAACGCCATAAACTATTCCATCCATAGGTTCATCAAAAGCAGATTTGTTGACGCAGTATCTTGTTAAAATCAAAAATTTGAAAAATTCCTCAGGTATCGCCGCGCAAAATAATGACCAGTACATTGCAGCAAGCATTGGATTCTCAATTTTCCATACTAATTGCGCTAAAGGGGAAGTAATCACAAGTACTGGAATTGCCACAATAAATCCAAGACCGAAAGTTTTTAATAAAACTTTTCGAGGTTCGGGATTTATATCACGCTTATAAAAAAAACGTAATATTATCAATGACGGCAAAAACGAAAGTGTTATAGTTATCAACAGATCTCGTCCGAAATTTAAATAATCAGTATTTATTTTCCCGCTCCGCGAAAGGTTAAAAGTTAAAAGTCGAAAGTTAAAGGTCAAAAGTTGGCAAAACCACTCACTACTTGACTACTCACTATTCTTGTGATCTTAGTGTCTTTGTGGTCAAATATTTTTATTTGTGTAAATTCGTGTAATTCGTGTCAAGATTTCTATTATACCAAAATTGTTGTTTTTTGATATAATTTAAATTATGCAAAAACCAAACATATTCTTATTTACCGCTTTTGAAGGAGAAGTTAAACCGATTCTGAATTTGTCAACCATGATTTCAGAAACTGTTTTCAATAATATTAAAATCAGAACATTTGATTTTGATAACAGGAAAATAAATGTTTTAATAACCGGCATGGGAAAGAAAAAAACAAAAAAAATCCTGTCTGATGTTTCTGATTTTATTGAAAATGGTGTGATTATAAATATTGGAACTGCAGGAGCGCTCAACAACAAATTACAAATTGGCGATTGGTTTTCTGTAAACAAGGTTTTTTCAGATGATAAAGTGATTGGAATTGATAATTGCAGCGCTTTTCACACTGCCTCAATTTTAACTTCTGATTCGGAAATTACAAACGAAGAAATAAAACAAAAACATCACGAAAAATATTATGCAGATCTTGTTGATATGGAATCTTTTCACATTGCTGAATTTGCGAAACAGAAGAATATGCCTTGCTGCATTGTAAAAATGATTTCCGACCATGCGAATGAAGGAACAAATACAATTTCGGCATTAAAAGGAACTATGAAAATTTATTACAATCCACAAGCTGCGGAAATTTTTGCGAAAGTAATCAAAAACTACAAAACTAATCAGTTGTCATTAATATAGCATTCCAGAATATGTTATATAAACCACTGAATCACACGCATGAAAAGTTGTTGGCAATTTGATTACATTATGATATAATCAAAACTCAAAAACGATACCGGCTTATTATGATAGTGATGGTGGCGAAGTATATGGTAAGAAATTGCTTTAATTGACATAAAAAAAAGAGAGAGACCCTTGCGAGTTCTCTCTCCGATGGCTATGCCATCCACCTCCGTAATAACGGATAACGTTATTATACCATTTTTAAAATAAATTTACAAATGCAAAATCTCTCTCTCATCCCAATAAATCAAATAACAGATCTTTCATTCCATATTTTATGTCGATCCCATTCGACAGAAAATGTTGATCGAATAAAAAAATACGGCGTTTTAAATCCCGTTTGGGTTTGCGATGGAACTCTGATCGCAGGTTTTGAACAATTCGCCGCAGCTTTCGATGCCGGTTTAAAAGAAATTCCCGCTTTTGTTTTACCATCTGAAACATCAAAAGAACAACAGCTTGATCTGTGCCTTGAACTTATCGGTGCGGAAAAAATGCTGCCGCTGATGGCGATGGCCCGACTCGCTGTTTTAACGGATAAAATTGTCGATGAGCCGGTAAAATGGCTGCGGGAAAGGTACAATCAACATTTTTGGTCGATTACAATTGATGTTTTTGGTCGATTGAAATCCCTGGCGGCTTCACCAACATCAGTTTGTAATTATTTTCAGAAGTATGACGCTCCTTTATCGGTGGCGATGTCTGTTATAAATCTGGAAAATAATTTTCAGGATAAAATAATAAAATGGGCTGACGAAAATCGTGTGCGTCCGATTGAACTTGAAAAAATCATTACAGATGTTTCCGACTGCGGGAAAGTAAAGAAGATTGAATATGAAATAATCTGGGATGAAATAATAGGGGAAATATCCTGCGAAAAGAAAGGTGACTTTATTAGGGAATTTAAAAAAATACTTAATGAAAGAAAAAATCCCCTGCTTACGGAATTAAGAAAGAAAACCACTGCCGCGGCAAATGAATTTAAAAAAGTTACTGGAATGGAAGTGACATTCGATTCCGATTTCGAAAATCCGGAAATGGAATTCAAATTCAAATGCAAATCTGCGGAAGAATTTAGAGAGAAAATAAAAAGAGGAGAGACACGGATTTCACAAATTTTCACGAATAAAACTTAACCACGAAGAATCTAACCACGAATGGACACCAATAGACACGAATGAATTTAAATGATAAATAAGTAATTTAAAAAAATGCAAACTATAAAAAAAAAGAAATTGAATTATATTGGCAGAATAATTTGTGGCAGAATAATTACTTAAACACGAATTATATTTATTAAAGACTAAAAAGATTGTATTATCATTTTGACTCTAATAATTTTGACATAAAAAAAGAATTGTATTTAAAAAATAATTTTGCGTGCCCGGAGAGTTTCGGGTTCCTAATGATTTTGTAATAAAAATAAAATTAAAATATATAAATTAGTGTTCATTGGTGTTCATTAGTGGTTAAAAAAATATAACTTGGTGAAATTAGTGTCTAAAATATTAAATAAAATTAAAAAAATCATCATCGTTGATGATGCCGGGAATTATCCGATGGCAAGACGTGTTATCGAACGTTCCGGCATTAAAGATGTTGTTCATTTATCAGAAAATAAATACAATGATTTTCTTGCTGAATGGCCTTCAAAACGAAGCACGGAAGTTGTTGCTCTTAAAATATTTCCGGGTTCGTTTGCAAGAAAATGTCCGGGAACAAAAGAACCTTACCTTTGCTGCGAATACGAAATTCTCAGTCCTGTTGTTAATTGTCCGATAGGGTGCAGTTATTGTATTTTACAGTGTTACTTAAATGAACCGGTTAACATTATTTATGTTAATGTTGAAAAAATATTCGATGATGCAGTTGAACGGTATAAACAGTTTCCTGATGATAAAATAATTCGCGTGGGTACAGGAGAACTTGGTGACAGTCTCGTTTTTGAAGAGTGGACCGGAATGGGCGGTAT
>JAOZNZ010000806.1 GCA_029933535.1 bacterium
CTCGAGGAAGAAAAAATAGTGCCATTGCAACCAAACCTGTAACAGCAACTATTTCCCATATCATAACACAAAGTCCATCGGTAAAAGCCGCGCCATTTAAACCAACCATTTGCTCTGTGGAAAGGTTTGTTAATAAAAGCGAACCTGCAATGAGGGGAAAAGTAAGACTGCGTCCGGCGAGAAAAAAGCCGGTGCTGCTATCGTGATCATCTTTGCGGGTAATAATCCATGTAATAAGTCCCACGAGACCTGTAAAAGAAAGGAAAGATATTATTGCTATCATATTTTAATTATTTAATTGTTATCCAAAATAGGCACCGTCCAAAAAAACGGGGCTTTTGGTCAGGCACTATCTAAATTACGGCGATTAGAGCGAAGAAAAATCAATCCAAGAATCCATATAATTCCCGGTTCCGGGATTTGCGATGCAAGAAATTCTTCCGGGAAAAGAGGTTTGTCGCTGATACGGACTTCGTCAATTATTCCATCAATATAACCAACAGGAACGCCCCAATGGAAAGATCTTCCGATTGCCCAGGATTTATCCCATTTAAAAGAAGCATCACCCGGAATAGTTCTTATCGCTTCAAGAAAATAATCTTCGTCAGCTTCTTTTTTAATGTATAATTTTGCCTGTGAAGTCGAAAGATTATAAGTTACAGCAATATTATACCATTTCCCTGTTTCAATAATAGTGATACCTGAACCAAAAGGTTCGCGGCCATCAAACCAATAAATATCAGTAGTGTCGTCATCAACAACAAGCGACTGAAAAAAAGCATTGGTAGAAGAAACAACTTTTAAATAAAAAGGAGGATAATCGCCAAAAACTTTTCCGTCTTTTCCAAAAATGCCCGGCCAGTTACCATCAGTTCCATTTTTATTAAAAATTTTCACAGAAGTTTCAAAAGTCCAGCCATTGGTAAAATTATAATAATCAATCATTTTACGAACGCTGTTTGTAGCGGTGCTTATTGCCGCGTTCCAGTCTCCGAAATAAAGTGATAGCGAATTAGTTTTACCGGTTGCCGGAACAATCTTAAATGGAACATCGTTTGTAACAACGGGTCTGGAATCGTCGCTCCAGGTTGACATGTGGTTATTGTTAATAGTCGAGTCGCGATACCAGTCATCGGCATCGGCAGCGTGCTGCACGCCGCTGTTTCCGTCTTCGAATCTCCAGTAAGCGATAGTATTTTCATCAGAACTTACGAAAGGCATATAAGTCATTCGCAGCGAAGTATTGCCATAAGGCACAAGCTGAATTATTTCGGTTGTTTCCGAAACGGCAAACGGTTTTTCGGGTAAATCGGGAGCCACCCATTTTCGTGTTTTCCACTTAAAATCAGAAAGGTCTCTTTGAGAATATAGCTCCTTTCCGGAACAAGTCCAGTCCGGTATTTTTTTTGCTTTGATTTCGAGAGCGATTCTTGGATATTCCCACGCATGAGAATTTTCAGGAACAGTAAGTTTTTTAACATTGAAAGAAGCATCGGGATTAGTTTCGTCAAGTAAAAGCGCATAGTTCCAGTTTCCATCCGGTGAAGCAAACTCTTCAAACGCTCCGCGATGAGTTCCCATAGTTTTTAAATTAGTGTGGCGATAAGCGGCAACAGGCAAACTGTAAAGCAAAGGTCCACGATTAATGACAACCGCTTCCGCAACAGTTCCTTTTTTTTCTTCATCGGGAATGTAGTATCTCGGATCGCCACGAACAGTAGAAAAAGTTAAATCAATTTCCATAGGAAAAGTTATATCAATTTTGTCTCCGGAAACCCATTCGCGTTGAATAATAGCCCAGCTTCCGCTTATAGAAGTTTCCGATATTTTCAGATTATTAACTTTAAAGATTGGA
>JAOZNZ010000807.1 GCA_029933535.1 bacterium
CAACGGCTGAATAATCAAAATCATCAGGGGATGGAACTTTCCAGTTTTCAACAGTTTTTAAATCTGCACATTTGAGCGGAAAATCACAGAAATCCCAGTACCCGCCGGATTCATTTGCAGCCCAGCGCATGTGAATGCCCCACATATCAATATGGCGATCGGGAATTTGTGCGTGAAGTTCGGGACCGGCATAAGGCGCGCCAATTGAGCGAAAATCAACATTAAGTGCCTGCAGTAAGCTTTCATGGTCATCATTATCAAGACCAAAATGCTTCTTAAGGCGAGAGTCAATATCCGCGTTGGCGACGTAATCGATAGGAACTCTGTCGGGTTCCTGATGGCTGAAAGTTAGTTTTGCGCGTTCTTTTGAATTCATGGTAGTTGGTTTGTTGGCCACGCCAAATGCGTGGTAAAATTAATGGATTATTGGATTGTCGCGCTGATTTATGTAAATTTTTGGCGCTCGGAGGAAATTTGTCATTTAGACAAATTTATTTTCCATGTTTATGTAAATTAGTTTTTTGTCGAGTGCTTTTTTCTTGTTGATTATTTCTCTGTTTGATTTGGATTACTGACACCTGACACCTGACACCTGATAACGGATAACGGATTACTATCGCTTTTAACGCGATGCCGCACTGGGAAGTGCGGCTTACTTCGGCACCGGTTGTTCTTCAACTGTAGGCCCGTTAATAACAAGAATTTCAGGTCCTCCCTTAGGATTTTTCTTAAAGTGCGCTCTGTCAATCGCAAGTTTACGCGGCCAAACTGCATTTGTTGAGTTATGAACATGATATGCAAGCAACATTTCGGAACCATCAGGCGAGAGAATAAACATACCGTTGCCCGGACCATGAACAAGTTCTGTAGCGCTCAGAATCGGATTACCTTTATATTTCTTCCATGGTCCTGTCGGTTTTTTTGATGTCGCATAACCGATCGCGTAATCTTTACTGACAAAGTGGTTGGCTGTGTAAGTTAAATAATAATATCCGTTATGTTTGAATGTATAAGCTCCTTCGGCAACAAACGCCCGGGGTTTGTTTGGTCCGCGTTCCCAGGTGCCTTCTTCTGATTCGATGCAGAATTTAATTGTGTTGTTTTTCATAGAGAGCAAATCATTAGAAAGTTCTGCTACAAAGATTTTATTTCCGCCTTCTAATTTTACAAAATAGATATAAGTTTTCCCGTTATCATCAACAAAAACAGATACGTCAATTTCTTTTGTTTTTTTATGCATCGGCTTTTTAATCTTTTGCTTGAACGGACCAAGAGGGGAGTCGCTTACGGCGACAATTAAATGTTCTTCAACTGTCGGATACATATAAAATTTACCGTTCTTTTCAAGTACATCTCCTCCCCAGAACATTCTGTTGCCCCATACATCATCTTTATAAAGTGCAAGCCCGTTTGGCCCGGCGCCGCAAGGTCCTTCCCAGTTCACCAAATCAGTCGATTTATAAACCGGGATACCCAAATCTGTTAAATGTGTATCGGCAGTGCAGTACAGATAATAGATGTCTTTATATTTTAAAATAAATGGGTCGGCGCAGGTTTTCACCTGAGTATTTTTATTTGAAAACATTTTTTGTTTGGAGTTTTTTTCCCCGGGGAATCCACGACGCATATCTACACCCGCTTTCATCATATAAATTATCCCTTTTTTAGATACAAAAACATAATTCCAAAGCGCGGGATCTTCAACAGTGCCCATCAACCAAGTCGATTTTTTATTCCAGGTTCGTCCGTTGTCAATGCTTGTAACATATTTTAAAACACTTTTGGAAATCGGGTCGTAACCTGGAACACTTGGATCAGCCATCTTATCGCCTTTTTTATATTTGACATTTTCAT
>JAOZNZ010000808.1 GCA_029933535.1 bacterium
TATCTTTAAAAACTTCTTTATCGAAAGGAGCCACTTCCGGAAACGCTTTTTTAAAAACGTCTCCCCAAATTCTTGTATAGCCAACGGAATAAATCAAAGCGGAATTAAAGCGTGCCTGCGCCATCCAACGCAAATGCGAAACCCATTCATCATAACCCCAGTTCGTCGGATGACCTTTGTCGCTGCCGTAATATCTACTCCAAAGCCATTGCGACCGATAATCGAATTTTGGTTCCTGAACAACTTTGACTGGTAAAACTTTATAAGGCGGTAAAATTTTGTCATTAATTTTTTGTGGAATCTGTTCGCCATCTTCAAAGAAACCCATACCGCATTTATTTTGTAAAAAATCATAAACGCCGTACAAAACTCCGCGCGAATTATGAGAAACAATGAAAAGTTTTGTTCCGTCATCAGAAGGAGCGATAACATAACCATCGCTTTCTTCGCGAACATTCTTCAACAAATTTGTGATTCGATTTTTATATTCCGGATATGTGTCCGATGTTCCCAGAATAAAAGCAGGGAAGTTTGATTCTTCAGCAGCGAGCTTTTTTGAAGCTTCGTCAGTTTCCGGTTTTGACATGTTCGGTTTTTTAGCTCTTTCTTCAACATTTTTAACAGCTTGAGCCCAGGCTTTGGGGAACGGCAAAGTTAAACGGTCGGGTGTCCAGACTTTTAAAGTCGAGTCACGAAGAATAAATTTTTTATCAGAAACCCGTGACAAATATCGCTGAAGTTCCTCGGCGGCATACCGTTCGACAGTCGAATCACCGAATCGAACAACGATTTTATCATTATTATCCAAAGCAAACGCGGCAGTAGAAATAGTTAAAGCAGCCATAATAGTTATCAGTTGAGTTTTAAGAATTAAATTTTTCATAGTTATACATTTTCTTGAATTATAATTTTTCGAACATATCACAAATTGTGATATGCTCTATTTCATTGATTCCGCATCGGTAGGAGTTTCTGCGTACCAGAACGCCGTAGAACTCCACATAGGTTTAAAATCTCTCATATCGTGTGGCAATGCCAGTTCTTCTTCAACCACTAAAATATTTTTCTGAAAACAAAAAGCATCGTTCAAGTGGAAACTGTAAACCGTTGGGAAGCCGGGCCTCAATGACACAAATCCGGAAACAGCTTTTCTGTCAAACATTCCCCATCCGCTGTTAAAATATTCTTCGGAACCTGTTCCGTGATAACTTGGAGGCCACCCGTTTTCATCTGTCCAGATAAGGAAATCGCCTTCACCCCACCAGATATCTTTCGGCCAGTCGACCTGCAGCATTGAGCCAACATATTTTCCTTTACAACGTCTGTCGAGAAAAACTTTGCATGCAATATTACTTAAGCCGAATTTTGGAGATGCTTCTGTCGCGGCTTTTTCCTGTGACCAGGTAACATGAAATCGTCCATGATTTTTTGGAATAGTTTTTTCATTTTTTACATCTAATTTTAGTTCGACCCGGGCATTCGCCGGGCACGCAAGTTTTGCGATATTGCTGCCTGTATTTGTGAGTTTTATTTTTGCGCCGTTAGAAAAAGGCATTGGGAACATGCAGTACACCTCTTTTTCAGTCATTCCCATTAATAATGATTTGTAGTTCGTGTTATATTCTTCAGGCTTGGTTTTAGGATATAAACTTTCTGCCGGTACTTTTCCCATAACGGCAGCAACACTTTTGTGTTTTTTGCTGTGACCGACTTCGCCATGGCCAAAAAGATAGCCTATCGGCACATCCACACTTGGTAATTTGCATCCATCCCAGAACATTTGCAAGCGAAGTTTATTTAAAACTTCCGGGGTGTCCGGTAGCGCTGTAATTCTCATCTGTTTTATCACGCCG
>JAOZNZ010000809.1 GCA_029933535.1 bacterium
GCGCATTAATGATGTGTAATTAATAATTCTTAAAAAATAAAACTATGAAAAATTTTCTGCGTACTTCTTTAGCTTATTCTATATTATTATTCTTACTTTTGACGACTCCAATATTTGCTAATAATTCTGGCGATATATCATCTTTACTTCTTATATCTAATCCTTCTGATTCTGATGGAAATCTGTATAGTAAAAAGTTAGAATATTTTTCAACTCCTTTAATCTACAACCAAACGATGAACGGAATTTTTCATGGTGCAATTGCAAGTCTCCATGCAGAAATCGGTTTTAATTATTTCTCAGCAGATAATTTCACTCTTAATAGTAATGCTTATGTGAAATCTTTGAAATGGGAAGGAATTTATCATCCTAATTATCCTAAAGATAACGAAGAAAAAGGTTTTAATTTGATTATATTCGATAATGCTCCCGCAGATGATAATACTTCCTGGATTCATCCGGGTAATATTGTTTATTCAAACTATTTCGACGGCTATGCAGGCGAAACACTCGAATCAACCAGCGGTGGTATTTCTTTGTATTCTTATCAGGTTGACTTACCGGAAGAATTACTTTTATTTGGTCGGCAGACTTATTGGTTTAGCGTTCAATTTTCCACTTCATCTTCTGTTTGGATGGTAAATATGACGACAGATCCTGTTATCCCTCCGGTTGCATTACAAACAACGGCGGATATTTTGGATGGTAGTGTAGGTAGTTGGTCAACTAACAAACTAGTCAAAGATATGGGTTTTGAGATTCATGGGAATTATCCGGCAGAAAATGTTTATTTAATTCCGGAGCAAAACAGTAAAACAGGTTATGTAAAACAAAATATCACCTATGATTTAGAAGTTTGTAACTGTTCGGCATTAACTAATTCTTTTAATCTAAATTACAATTCTAATAAGTGGAATGTTACCGGTCAGAGTTCTTTATCTTTAATTCCTCCTTACGGGAAAACTAACATTACTGTCTCAGTTTTAATTTCGGAAGACGCTACACATAATCAATTGGAAACTTCTGTCGTTGTGGCTGTTTGTGCTGATTATCCTGCTTTATCAAATTCCGCAATGCTCTCAACAAAATGTCAGTGGTACATGACTAACTCTGTAAATATCTTTACTAATAATTTCAATAACTGGCCACCGGATGATTGGACTATGTATGAACTCGCTGATCCGGCTGGTTGGACAAATTACTCTCCGGGAGCTGATGGTGACGGTGCGTGTGCGATGCATTCTGATAACAATGTATCTAATATTTGTGATGATTGGCTTGTATCTCCGGCATATGATTTAAGTAACTTAACTAATTATTTAAAGTTAGTTTTTGCTTTCGATAATAGAATTGTTGATAAATTATTTTATGGATATAGCGGAATTATGATCTCTACAGGTAATAAAAATCCCGCAAGTAATGACTTTACCGAACTGCTTGAAGTTGGTAATAATGATACCGAATGGACTGGACGGGAAGTTGATCTGGATGAATATGCAACTTCTACTAATGTTTATTTTGCTTTTAGATACACAGGCGACTGGTCTCATAAATGGTATGTTGACAACCCGGCCATTGTTGGGAAAACCGGAGCTTCAACACTTGGAATTGATTACGCGACAATTCTCCCGGATGCTATTATTACAAATTATTGCTGTTCTACTTCACAAGTCGCGTCCTTTGTTAGTATTTATGTTGATGGTGAAACCGGTTCGGATGGTCCTGCATCTAATCTGGTCGTTGAGATCGGATCTGGTCCGGTAGGTACTTCGGCTTTGGATAAAGAATGGACATGGTTGCCGGCAACTTATTATGGTGAAAGCGTTGATGGATCAAATGATATTTTTTCTGC
>JAOZNZ010000160.1 GCA_029933535.1 bacterium
ATTTATAGTTCCCGGACATCAAAAAGAAATGGATCTGCTGCGCGATATGTTTGTGCTTCATTATCCTGTGCCCATGCTTGGCACATTTAATATGCAGTGGGTGACCGAATCAACTTTATGGCCTGCAATAAAACCTATTAAAAATAATCCCAAAATAGTTTCGTACAAAGATGCTATCTCATCACGGGAATTGAGTGATGAAGGTTATGTGTCGTGTCATCAGCACAGAGGTCTTGGCCTGCCGGATGGATGGCCGTTTCCGACCTGGTGGCAAAGCAAAGGGATAGGATTTCATTTTGCGAAAGATTCGATATATAATACGCCGCGAACACTTAATACTGAAGGTTGGAAAATTAAAAATGCGGAAACGACAGGTTTAGATGAAGAATATGGCTGGCAAATAAAATTAACCGCTCCTAATGCGACAATTCAATCACCGCCAATTTCCGTGCAAGAGATTGTAGCGCCGTACATTCGTTTTGAATGGACATGGAGGGACGATGCTAAAGTTATGAACTCTATTAATCGCGAAGCAGGAGCTTCGCGCAACGTCGCGCGGACGTCCACGTCCGCGATTTCTCACGCTAAAGCGTGGACTCCTACAAAACCATATTTAGAATGGACATCAGTTTTACACACGAATTATGATTCAAAGCGCAGGATTTATTTCAAGCCGATACAATCAACTGACGGATTAGTTTTTACAGTGATACCTTTACACGAAAATTCTTACTGGAATCCGGAAGACACGCTCACGGGAATCAGGATTAATTTTGGAAACACAAAACCTGCGACAGTTAATATTCACGCAATTTTTACCGCGGTAGATACGCGTCATAATGTTAATAATTCGCTTTATCTTCAAGCCTGTGACAGTTTTATAAATTGGACAGATGACAAAGATTTTCTTACAAACAATATTCATAAAATGCGCAAGGCGCTTGCTTACGCGATAACTGAATTTCAGGTTGAATCAAACAAATGCATTTTTACTCCGTGGATAGGTCATGACGGCAGAAGCGGACTTTTGATTGATAAAAACGGCAAAAAAACCGTCAGGTATGGCGTGGGAATCGGGAATGGTTACTGGGACATAATGCCTTATGGCGGGAAAGACGCGATTGCGACAATTTATCTTTATGACGCGTTAAACAAAATGGCGAATTTGGAAGAGCAGATAGCAAAGCATCCCGAATGGAAAATCCAAAATAATTCTGATGGTTTATCACCGGATTATTTGAAAAAACTTGCTCAGGAAATTAAAATAAATTCAACGCAATTCTGGAATAAAACTACAGGACGATTCGGCGCCTCGGTAGATTCGGAAGGAGTTCTTCATGATTATGGTCATACGTTTGTAAACTGTGAAGCGATACATTATGGTTTTGCGAATGAAGATCAATCGACACAAATTGTTGATTGGATTTCAGGTAAAAGAACAATTGAAAATGATACGTCTAAAGGAAATGATATCTATAAATTCAGATTCGCTCCCCGGGCAACAACATTAAGAAATGTTGATTATTATAACTATAGCTGGACATCACCGGAAAGCATACCGTTTGGCGGGCAGGTACAGGATGGCGGTGCGGTACTTGGCTTTTCCTACCATGACCTTATGGCAAGATTGAAAACCCGTGGTGCTGATGACACCTGGCAGCGTCTTAAGACAATCATAAAATGGTTTGGTGATGTTCAAAAAGAAGGTGGTTATAGAAAATATTACGCGAACCATCCTGAAGAAGGAACACTGCAGGGAGGAGGACCTGCCGGAGGGCTTGGAGTTGACGCGGAATTTTTTGAAAGTGTGCTTGTACCTCAGGTTATGATTTACGGCTTCATGGGATTTCAGCCGATGATGGATGGATTTTCAATTAATCCTGAATTGCCTTCTGAATGGCCTGAACTTACAATTACGAAAATAAATTTGCATGGAAATGCTTTGGATATTAAAGCTGACAAAAATAAAATAGAAATAAAAGTAAATAATATTACCAATCCTGCAAATGCGCGGAAAGACAAAATATATCTTCCTGAAGGGGTTAAGAAAGTTATTTATTATAACTCTGCCGGCAAAGTTGTTTCTACGATTGATAAAAAAGCAAAATCAGTCCCTTTGATAAAAAATAACAGCCGGAAGGTTGTTGTTATTCTAAACCAAAAAATAATTCATGCGAAAAGATTACATTTATAATGAAAAAAAATATTTATATCACTGTTATTCGCGCTTTTAGTTATAACAGTCGGAAAATTGTCATTATTTTATAAGTTAAAGAGAGGAAATTTGATTTCGTGAAATCAAATTTATTTATTTATGTTTGCATATAATTTATTGATGAGCAGACTATATTTTTTTATTTTTTGCTCAACGTGAAAGCAGCAATCAAGCCCATGCAAATAAATTGAGATTTTAAACATCTCAATTTCCTCCACCTAAAAGGAGCAAACAATGATAGCAGTTGACGACAGGGAACTCAAAAGCGGCATTTGCGATGAACTTGCAAAACTGAACATTGAATTTGAAGTCAGAAGATTAAAGATTGGAGATTATGTCATAAACAGCAAGATTTATATCGAACGAAAAACCGTGCCGGATTTTATTGAAAGTCTGCATGACAATAGATTGTTTAATCAGGTACATAACTTAAGAAAAGACAGCAAACGCGCGATCATTATTATTGAAGGAACTAAATTACCGGGGAAATCGAGTGTTAAAGGCGCGTTATGTTCGTTAGCCTCACGGTAGTATATTCCGGTTCTCCGAAGTGCTGATTTGAAAGGTACAGCGTGGATTTTAAATCATCTGCATAGTTATGAAAAATATGAACACGAACCATATTGCGCTTACGATTTTAGAACCAAACGCGGTGTGGCTTCTATGGAAGAAAAAATGTTGATGCAAATGCGTAGCGTGGGGCCGGATACAGCGAGATTATTATTAAAATCTTTCGGTTCAATTAATAAAATAATCAACGCATCTGATGATGAATTATTAAAAGTAGAAAAAGTAGGTAAAGTAGTTTTAGCACAAATAAATATACTTCGTGGGATGAAGCGTTAACAAAGAAGAGGAAATTTGATCTCGCTCCGGCATAAGCGGGGCGCTTGCGCGAAATCAAATTTATTTACTTATGTTTGCATATAATTTATTGATGAGCAGACTATACTTCTTTATTTTTTTGCTCAACGAGATAGCAGCAATCAAGCCCGTGCAAATAAATTGTCCCGATTAATCGGGACAATTTCCTCCTTACTCGATAGAAAAACAATATGCTAACAACCGGAAAATAAATTTGCGCGCAGCGGAAATTTCCTCCATCCAAAAAGGAGAAAATCATGACGAATCATCAGCCTTCATTTAGTGAGATTGTAAATATTGATGAGTTGAAAGCGCTATTCGAAGCATTTTCAACAGCCACCGGATTTCCCGCATGTCTTATTGATGAAACCTCCAACGAGATACTGATAGGAGCATGCTGGCGAGACATTTGCGCGAAATTCCATCGTGCGAATTCAGATTCTGCGAAGCATTGCATAACCAGTGATCAGGAATTAACCACCGGTTTGAATACTCCCGGTATAATCAGAATTAATCATTGTCAAAATGGACTTGTGGATGGTTCCACCCCAATCATTATTGAGGGAAGGCATTATGCTAATCTGTTTACAGGGCAGGTGTTATTTGAATCTCCTGACATAAACCGTTTCAAACAGCAGGCTCAAAAATATGGTTATGATGAACCAGCCTATCTTGACGCATTATCAAAAGTACCGGTGATTAGCGAAGAAGCTTTTACATCAACGCTGCGTTTTCTGTCACACATTGCAACAGCGGTAGCTAAAATTGGCTTGGTAAATCTTCAATCTCAGCAAGCCGGTAACGAGATAGCAAATCAGAAAGCTTTACTCGACTCCCTTATCAACTCCATACCTGACCTGATATTTTACAAGGATAAAGAAAGCGTTTATTTGGGGTGCAACAAAGCATTTGAAGAATATGCCGGAAAAAAAGAAAAAGATATTATCGGCCGTACAGATTTAGATTTTTTCCCAAAAAAAGTTGCCGAGTTTTACCGTAACAAAGACAAGAAAGTGATTACTTCCGGTAAAGCGAAACACAATAACGAATGGATAACTTATCCTGACGGCAGTGAAGTATATCTTGACACCTTGAAAATCCCTTACATTGGGCCGGACGGTAATATTGTCGGGCTTATAGGCGTAAGCCGGGATACTACCCAACTCAAAGAGGCAGAGCAAAGATTAAAAATTATTTTTGATACTGCATCAGATGGTATTCTTGTTGTTGATGCAGATACAAAAAAGTTTCTGACTGCCAACAAAGCTATATGCCGGATGCTGGGTTATACTTTTGATGAGATGAAAAAAATTGGTGTCATGGACATTCATCCCGAAAAAAGTCTTCCATATGTTTTTGAACAGTTCGAGAAACAGCGTAAAAAGGAAATTATAATTGCTCCTGATATTCCTATGAAGAGAAAGGACGGCAGTGTTTTTTACGCTGATATCAGTTCCAGCCAAATGCAATTGAGTGATAAGCAATATTTAATAGGTATGATAAGGGATGTAACAGAAAAAAAACGGACAGAAAACGAATTGCTCAAAATAAAAAAATTAGAATCTTTGGGTGTGCTGGCCGGTGGTATTGCCCATGATTTCAATAATATTCTTACCGCTATTCTGGGGAATATTAATTTAGCTTCCATGTTTATTGATCCTGAAAACAAAGCGTATTCTTTATTAGAGCAGGCGGAAAAAGCGACAATGCGAGCCAAAGGTCTTACTCAACAACTGCTGACCTTTTCTAAAGGCGGTGAACCTGTTAAGCACACATCTTCTATAGGTAAAATAATCAATGATTCCGCCGATTTTGTACTTCATGGCAGTTCGGTAATATGTGAGTACGATATCCCGGAAGATTTATGGATGGTAGATATTGATACCGGACAAATAAGCCAGGTGATTCAAAATATTATTTTAAATGCCTGTCATGCTATGCCTGTGGGTGGAGTAATAGATGTGTCCTGCGAAAACATTTCTGATACCAAAACAAAGCCTGTATTTTTATCCGAATCCAAATATGTTAAAATTACAATTGCCGATACAGGCTGTGGTATCCCTGAAAAATATATCGATAAAATCTTTGACCCTTATTTTACCACCAAACAAACTGGTAGCGGACTTGGCCTTGCAACATGTCATTCAATTATCGGCAAACATAACGGAAATATTTCAGTGCAATCTGAAGCTGGCAATGGAGCTGCCTTTATAATATATCTGCCTGCTTCGTTGAAAAGCATTCAAACCTCCGACACACCTGAAGAAGATTTTGCCGATGCCAAATGCAAGTGTAGAATCCTTGTTATGGATGATGAAACTATTGTGCTTGATGTTGCTAAACAAATGCTTGAGCAACTTGGACATGAAGTTGTGTTGGCAAAAAATGGTGATGAAACAATTAAATTGTACAAAAAGTATTTTGAAAGTGATCGCGCTTTTGATATCATTATCATGGATTTAACTATCCCGGGCGGTATGGGTGGCAAAAATACTATACAGGAAATACTGCGAGTTGACCCTAAAGCCAAAGCGATTGTATCAAGCGGGTATTCCAATGATCCGGTTATGGCTTATTATCAGGAGTATGGTTTTAAAGCTTCGATTGCCAAACCGTTTCGGATGACGGAATTGAGTAAAATAATTAGTACTGTTTGCATATAATTTATTGATGAGCAGACTGAACTTCTTTATTTTGGCTCAACGGGAAAGTAACAATCAAAACCGGGCAAATAAATTGAGATTTTAAAAATCTCAATTTCCTCCTTAAAAAGGAATAAACTAATGAAAACAACTTTTATCACAATCATAACAATACTTTTATTGCTGAATTTCTCTGAAATCAGTTTGGCCGCGAAGCCGTGGCCAGCTGAGAAGTGGAGTTCAGCAAAGATATTAACGCATCTTAGTCCTGATTTTCGAAACAACATGAGCGGCGCATGCTGGAATCCTGAGAAACAGATCTTTTGGGTTTGCAGAAACGGAGGACCTTCGGCATTCTGGGCGTTGAGAGATAAAGGAGCCGGAAATCTTATGATTGCAACCAATAATTCAGGAACACAGGCTAAGTATGATTTGGGTGGAGGTGATCTGGAAGGAATATGTCAGATTGATTATAATTCGGATTTAGTGTACCTAATGCTCGAGACGGAAAATCTCATAAGAGAATACGACGTGTCAACCTACGGAAATGCCGTTCTCAAGAAACAATGGGATATCTCTGCAAACGTCCCGACAAAGGGTGGCGCGGGACCTGAAGGAATCACGTTCGTTCCGAACGAATGGTTGAAGAAAGAAGGTTTTGTTAACGCCGGCGGGAAACCATATCTCAGTACAAACGGCATGGGTGGGCTCATGTTTGTTGCACATCAAAATGGCGGTAGAATCTACGTTTTTGATCTGAATCGCGAAAACGGAGCAGTCCATTTTGTTGGGGCATTTAAAACTTCCCGATCAGAGAGTTCAGGCTTGGAATTTGACAGGTCAACCGGCTTGCTTTACGTGTGGCATAATACAGGTCCCAATTATCTTGAAATCACAAAACTCTCGTCACAAATTGAAGGTAAAGAAAGACGTTTTACATCAGTTGCTGAATTCATTGGACCCAAAAGCGGAAACCTGGAAGGCATTGCCATTGTACCAACTGTGAAAAATAAAGGTTGTTGTCTCATTGTTGATGATGACAATCAGGATGGAGCTGCCTTAATGTTGTTCAGGCAATTCAATCCGTGATCTGTGGCCAGGTGTGAAGGTGTCAGGTGTCAGGTGTCAGGTGTCAGGAAATTTATTTTATCCTTGGTGTTCCGTGTTCAACCTTCCCATCTTCCAACAATCCAACAATCCATGGTTACCAATTTGACAAGTCCGAAATATTATGGTAATATTATAGTTGAAAACTATGAAATAAATTGTGAGAAAAAACAGAATATTTATCAAATCATGGGCCGACCAAATAATTTTCTATCAAAGAAATAAGGAAGGCAAAACAAAAAAATATTAGGAGAGAAAAGATGTATAACGAATTAAGCAATAATGAAATCAGGGAATTAAAACAGATCGTGGGTGAAAACAATGTCGTTACGGAAAAAGAAAAGATGGAGGATTATTCCCATGACGAATTTGCATTGACAGATATTCGCAAATATCCCGAGGCAGTAGTGAAACCTCAAAATACAGAACAGATATCAAAAGTTA
>JAOZNZ010000810.1 GCA_029933535.1 bacterium
ATATTCCGGACCGCCAAGAACTGATTTAATTATTGCTACTGTCAAAAACACTGAATCTTCTATCCGCGAATTTGCTCCGCAATTTAATATTGAATCTGCAATTGCTTTAAAATACTACCTTAAAAATCAGACTTTATTTGTTAAAAACCGACATATTGTTGATTTTACCTTGGCGGTTGAAAATATTACCACAGATAATAATAACATGACTCTTCATTTTGAAAAAATAACTCTCGCGCCAAACGAAACTTTTAAATTCGTTATTGCCATTCAAAGCGGTGCGGCACAGGAAAGTTGGACTGTTGCTGAAGCCGAAGCCGCTCATAATCGTGCGAAAAAATATTGGGAAAATATTGATCTTCCATACAACGTTATCCAGATTCCTGATTCCAATATTCAGAATATGCTGAATTCCTGTATCAGAAATATTTACCAGGCAAGAGAAATTAAAGATGGATTGCCTGCCTTCCAGGTCGGACCAACTATTTATCGAGGGTTATGGATCGTTGATGGCGCTTTTCTGCTCGAAGCCGTTGCGGCTCTCGGTCAGGGAAAAGAAGCCCGGGCTGGTATCGAATATATGTTGAGTAAACAAAATAATGACGGTTCTTTTGAAGTTATTGGAGCCTTTTGGAAAGAAACCGGTATCGTTCTTTGGACGATTGACCGGCACGAAGAACTTACCGGAGATAGAAAATGGCTTGAAGATAATTGGCCAAAAGTTAAAAGTGCGGCGGACTTTATTAAAGTTTTGCGCGAGCGCTCGCGCGAAGATACTAACGCGCTTCATTACGGTTTAATTCCTGCTGGATATTCTGACGGCGGACTGCATATTGACAGCGAGTACACAAATCCTTATTGGCTGCTTGTGGGACTAAAATCTGCTGTTTCAATGGCAAAAAGAACAGGGCGGATTGAGCAGGCAAAAGAATGGCAGGAAGATTATGATGACCTTTGGGCGACCTTTAAAAAACTTGCGAAACGAGATATGATTACTGATGAATTCGGCAATAAAATGCTGCCAATTCCGATGACGCGTCCTTTGAAAGAAAAACCTCAAAAAGGGCAATGGGCTTTTCTGCACGCTGTTTATCCCGGCGGAGTTTTTTCTGACGATGATCCTATTTTAAAAGGTAATCTTGCAAATCTCGAAGCTAACGAAAAAGAAGGATTGGTTCTTGGAACTGGTTGGGACAATGAAGGTCTTTGGGGATATTTTGGATCTTTTTATGCTCATGCTCTTTTGCAAATCGGTAGAGGAGAAAAAGCAGCACAGATTGCTTATGATTTCGCGAATCACGCTTCACCGCTTTTGGTTTGGCGTGAAGAACAACGGCCTGTCGATCATCCTAACCATCATTTTGTAGGCGATATGCCGCACAACTGGGCAAGCGCGGAATTCATCAGATTAATTCTACATCTTTTGGTTTTTGAGCGTGGAGATGAGCTTCATCTTTTTGAAGGTCTGCCGAAAAGCTGGTTAAAACCCGGTGCGATTTTATCAATTAATAACGCGGCAACCCGGTTTGGTTCTTTTTCAATGAAAATGCAAGTTTCCAAAAATGGGAAAACAGCAAATTTGCAGGTTGTTTGCCCGAAAAGAAATCCTCCCAAACAAATTGTTGTTCATATTGATGGCTGGGCAAAACTTGAAAAAGGTAAAGCAAAACTATATAATAAAAAATTTGCAATCGTCCCGGAAGCGGGAAAAGAATATAATTATATTTTGAAAATAAAATAGCTGGAGGGACGCTGTCCCCAGCGTCCTAATTTTGAAATAAGAAAGCAAACCCTGGAGGGACGTTGTCCTCAACGTCCTAATTCGGGAAATCGAAAAACAATGGAATT
>JAOZNZ010000811.1 GCA_029933535.1 bacterium
AGCACTTTAAGGACTATTTAAAGAATAAAATATATTGTAAGTTACTTATATTAGCGTAAATAATCGGGTCTGACCCCAATAAAAACCACGAAGTCTCGAAGAACACAAAGAAATACAATTTAAAGATTTTAAAAATAGAATAATTTAGTGACCCCGGCATCCACGGGTCGCGGCAGTCGATGTTACAATTAAATCTATTTTTTACATAAACTGCTATCGGAAAATCTGTTTAAAATCCAAACAGGTCACTATACAAAAAAACTCCCCTTAGCGGAATTAACCGTTATGAGGCGCTTCTTTCGTAATCTTTTCTATTATACTCTATTTAAATTTCCTCATTAATAAATAATTAATTATAAATAACAAATAATAAATAACAACCGGTTCAGGTATAGCTTCTCCTGTCCATGCTTTATATACAGAACATGGGATTTCATCACCGTCAATAGAATCTCTGAATCTGAAATAAATCCGATTTTGAGAATCGCCGGGCAAATAGAATCCGGGTGCATTAGATACCGCTCCGGCGCCTATAGCTTCAGCGGTATAAGGATTATAACTCACGCCACTTTTCGGTTCATTAGCCACAGTATTAAAAATATTGAACCAATCTACAGTATTTGTTGATACATCAATTACGTACTCATTTCCAACTTCGAAATTGTATGCGATTGCATCGATGATATTCGTTATGTTGAAAAGATAAACAAAAGATTCTGCGCCTAGTACCTGACGCGAATTACCGCCGCTTAACGGAATGTTAACCTGTGAGCGCGTGCTCTGCCACAAGTATGGAAGTTCTGCTTCAGTCGCTACATTAACGATCGCCTGAGTTTCCGCCTGCTGTTTAGCGATCCAGAAGTCCATAACATTTGGTCCCCAACCGTTTGTGGTAGTAAGATCGGCAAAATAAACATAGATAAGATTATCAGCCGTTTGAGCCAGGACACTTGAGAGATCAACATTAAGGTTAGTCGCTGTAAGACCGGTTGTATTACTGATAACAATATCCGCTGTTGAGAGAGGATAACTTGTAGTCTGAACAGCAACAAGATAATTAGTAGAAACTATCATCAGGTAATTACCGGAAATTCTTGTGTGTAAAGTACAATTATCTTCTCCATCCGGTAAATCGAATTTATATGAGAAAGTTGTTGCCCCATCTGCAAATCTACCATTATTTTCACGGTCACTTGAAGCGTTTTTGGTGAAAAGGAACTGTTGGTCGCCAATAAGTCCGCTTGTATCAGGCTCATTACCACCGCCGAAGAAGCAAGGATAACCAAGTTTAGTAATAAGCGCGTTCCAGCCAAGAGAACCCCACCCGATGCTTGTTTCAGCGTCAGCAAGTCTAACGTAAATATTACTTGTCGGCAGCAAACCTAAATCTGCCAAGTCAAAGTAATACGGCGACATATTTGTTATTCCTTTATCCGTCCAATTTAAAGAATGCGTAGCCGGGGATAAAAGAGAAGGGTCAGGAGTAAAAGGAGTTGTCCAGGTTGTCCCGTCATTAGAAAGTTCTATAGAATATTGATTTTCAACCTGTATAACATACCATCCTTGCTCATCCGTGATATCCATTGGATATTTCATAGTTACATAAGAGGCTGCATCCATAAACATTCCCTTTCTACCCGGTGTACCGTTTCCACGGTTAGGACGCGAAGGAGACGGTCCGGTTTGTCCGCCGCCACCGGAATTTTTATAATAATCGCCGCCAATACGTCCTGAAGGGAATTCAGTTGTTGTATCGAAATAATGCCATACAGGATAGATAGTATTAATTGCCGGTGGAGGAGTAATATTAATTTGCATTTTTTTCATTTGTCCGCCATTGC
>JAOZNZ010000812.1 GCA_029933535.1 bacterium
TTCAATATTGTAGCCGACATTTTTATGAACAATCCTTAAAGAAGTAATGTTATCGGCAATAACGCCGTATGTTGGATTATAAAGTCTTGCTAAACGGTATATCATTGTATTGGGCGGGTCATTTGTTTCTCCATAATCAGCATTTAAAGCAGTTCCTAATTTCGAGTAATCATCATCAGTGGTACCTGTAGTAGAGCCCCAAAGCTCAAAATAAGCAAATTGTCGATCATCACCCCAATAAGTAAAAAAATGAACTTCATCAATAGTTTTCGGTGAGTCAAATTGAACGAGAATTATTGTGTCACTTGACAGATCACTTATTCCGTCTTGTAAGAGTCCGCAACCGTGATATGTGGTATCGGTGCCAAAACTACCGACCGCGTCAGAATCAAAGAATTTATTAAATCCTGCCGGCGCAGGTGTTACAGAGTGCATTCCACCTTGAATAATACTCTTGGTCGTTCCGGGCATTTGAGCCAGATCATCAGGTCGAGGTTGAAAACTAAGATTTCCTGAATTCAGTGTGGATTCAAATGTATAAGCAATCGTTTCCGAAGGGCTAACAGTAATACTTTTCATTTGCGCGCCCCAGCCGTCGCTTGGGTCAACGTCAGCAACACGTAGAAAGAAAACGTTATCCCGGCCGTCAAAAGAATCAGCAACAAGGTTTGGAATTCCCGACTGCGCGCCATGTCCGATAGTTTCACCTGTAAACGGATTAAAAATTAAAGTTTCTGCCTGCGCCTGTGTGTTGTTTGACGGGCCGATAAAAAGGTCAACCCAATCAACTCCGTTTGATGAGCCTTGAAATAAGTATTCGCCGTCGGTATTGATAGTTATTGTAGAATTAGAGTATGCGAAATTAAATCTATAAACGAAAAAATATGATAAATCTGTATAGCGGGTATTTCCCCAAGCCATTCTGGAACCGGAATTTTCCCATATAAAAGCGGATTCAATTTCATCATAAGGATGAAAAGTCATTTTTTCAGCGGAAATTTGAGGAGTTATCCAGAATTCTCTTAAAACCCCTCCCCAACCGGTTGAAGGTTCCGCGTCGCTCATTCTAAAATATATCACATTATCGGAAATTTGAGAGAGAAGAGGAATTAAATCAATGCAAATTTTATGTGGAGTGTCAGCCGTATTGAGACTTTGCGTTGTATAAAACACTTGTGAAAAATCCCAGTCTTTTGAGATTTCAACTTTGTACTGTTGAGACACATTAGCAAATAATTTACAACCATCATTGTCATCGGGTAAATCAAATTTGTAAGTAAAACTTGCGGTTCCATCTGCAAAACGACCATTTACCGTTCGGTCAGAAGTGTTATTTTTCTCAAATAAGAAATTTTGATCGCCACACAAACCATCCAAAAACGGTTCGGCGCCTCCAGCGTAGAAATTCGGATAGCAGCGTTCTAATAATAACGCGTTAAGTACACGTGCGCCATTTCCATTTCCGGGAGTATTATCGCTTATTTTGACATATAAAACATTTTCAGGAAGATAAGGTTTCAAGTCTATATAATAAGGAGACATACTTTTAGCAGCTCCTTTGTTCGTCCAGTAATTCCAGCCGGATGATGTAAGTTCAGTTGTCCAATTAATTCTATCGGTAGAAAGTTCAATTTTATAATCCCCGTCAATTTGCAGGATATACGATCCTTCATTTGAGAAAGAACTAATATCATATCGACAGATAGCATTTGAAGAGAAATTAAAAATTTCTCCTGCTCGTGCCGGAGTATCTATTCCGCGGTTACAAACGTTCGGATCCGGCGGAGCATATTCCGCGCAAGCTATTTTAGGAATTAATAATAAGAGAATAATTCCTGACA
>JAOZNZ010000813.1 GCA_029933535.1 bacterium
CTTCGCATCCGCCGGCATTGAAATAAGGGTAGCCTTTTGCTGTAATTAATGCGTTATAGAGAAGAGCGCCGGGGCCGGTAGGGGAGGCCGCGTTGCCGAATCTTACATACAGATTGTCAGATGGAAGAAACGTTGATAGACTAAAATAATAAGGGGATTCATTTGTATACGGTTTTTCATACCAAAAATTTTCGTTGTCAGATGAATTATTCGGTGGAGTGTTAGAACCGCCAAAAACCCAATCTGTACCGTTTGACGAAAACTCGATTGACCAATCATTGGCAGCTTGTAAAACATACCACGCCTGATCTCCAAGATTGCGCATATCGTATTTAAAAATCGCTTTGTCAGCGTCATCAACAGAGATTTCCCGCCGGCCGGTAGAGCCGATGCCTCGATTTGGTCCCCAGCTATGATTAGCGACGTTATTAAAGTTGCCGTCAATATAAAAAGGATTTATTCCGATACCGTATGATAACATAGCATCGAAATAATGCCAATGGGGATAAGGAGTTTTAAGACCTTCCTTATTCGGTGTTGTAGGTTCAGGGACTTCAATAATGTCTAATTCCCTGCATGCAGCTGAATCAATGGGCCATATTCCGTTTGTGCTTGTGCCGGGGATTTGTTTATAAAGGTCATAACCGCAGTTTTTCTGTACAAGCATCATAGAAATTACATTTTCCGCAATCATGCCGTCATTAGGATCATACAATCTTGCTACGCAGTTAGAATTTTTATATGGAAGCCATGAATCACCAGTCTCGCCGAAAGTTGCTGTACCTAAATAAGAATAATCACCGGAATTTGTTCCGGTAGTTGAAGCCCAAACTTCAAACCAGGAAAATAACCGCCGATCGCCCGATTTGGTAAAGACATGAACTTCCGCGATAGATTTCGGGGAATCGAAATCGCAATGAATAACCGTGTCGTTATCCGGACTTATTTCATCTATAAAAATACCTGAAACACTTCCCGGCCCATAGCTGCCGTTAACATCTGAATCGAACAAAGATTTTAATAGAAAACCACCTGAATGCATTCCGCCTTTCACAATATAATTTGTTGAACCGGATTGTTGAGTTAAATCATCAGCTCTCGGCTGAACTGAAAGACTGTTCAATGCGGTAGTCCAATCATATGTGTTAATTATTGCCGCTTGCGCCGTTACAGCGAATGCCAAGACAAACGAAGTTATGATTATTTTACCAAGCATTTTTTTCATAAATTTTCCCTGGTCTAGTGGCATATTTTTAACCACTGATCTCACTGAAATAAAATCAAGTGAAGGTCAAAAACCACCCCGCCCTTTGTGTCTGCCTTCCTAACACACCCCGTCGCTACGCGCCACCCCTCTCAAGAGGGGAATTTAAGATCCGAGTATCCAGTATCAAACGTCCTAACGAAGAAAAGTGCGAAGAGAGAACAACATCAGAATTTTATTTCAACCGTTATAATTTTCCCGGATGAAGCAGAAACAGAGACCTTTCGTTTAGCTGTAAGTTTTATTTCTTTTCCACGTTTTTCGTTTAAATCTGTCAGCCAGGCTTTTTTGACATTATTGGCAAAGACTAAATTTCCTTTCTGCAAAACTTTTGTAGGATTATATAATCTGATAATTATAGTATCGCGATCTTCAGTCTTTTTAAAAGTGGAAAAGCGCAAGTTAGTATTATCAATTTCAAACAATGATTTTTCTGTTCCGGGTAAAGTACCTTTATGACTACTTGTCTGAATTGGAATTGGATGCATATTAAACTGTTCTGCCGCGAGGGGAATATTAGCGGTTTGCCAGTTACCTTTATGCGGTTTAACGGCATATCTTAATTTATGCTGTCC
>JAOZNZ010000814.1 GCA_029933535.1 bacterium
GGCTGAGGAAATTTGTCCTATAGGACAAATTTATTTTCCCGGTATTAGCATGCAAATTAATTGCTAAGCAAAAGAGTAAATTTCCTCTGTTGAGCAAATTTATGGTTTTATTTTATTCTTTTGTCGTGCCGGGTTTATGCGTTGTTATTTTAGTGATTAAATTTAATTATTTTGACTTTAAAACTAATTATTTTGCCTTAAATTATTCTGTTATTTAATCGTACTGCCCCAAAATCGTACTGCCATTAAATCGTACTGCAAAAAAATAATTGTCCTGCACGTTTGTTATTTAGGACGGTTATCCCATTGAGTATTTTTAAAATCAGAATCTGCCCATGTATAACCTTCTGCAATAACTTCCTTATGCAGTTCAAGCATTTTTTTCTTCATTTTTTCGAAGCGTTTGGTTTCGATTTTTGCAAGATTGTGCTTTTGCCCAATATCGTTTTTAACATTATACAGTTCGAAATTTACTAACGGTGTTTTCTTTATATATTTCATGTGCGAAGAGAAAAACGCGTGCTCGGATTTCGGAATTTCGGTTTTCAATTTTGCAATCATAATCCAATCGCCTTCGCGTAAAGCCGCCTGCGGAGAGATTTTGTAAAAGTACCAGAACAGGGGAGCGTCACGAATGATTTTTCCGCCTTTAATTATCGGCAAAATGTTTGTACCGTCAATTACGCGGTCAGCAGGCATTTTTGTCCCGGCAAGTTTACAAAAAGTTGGAGCTAAATCGACAAAAGAAATAGGTTCATCATTTTTGGTATCCGGTTTTGTGTATCCGGGAAAGCGAATTATTCCCGGCGTTCTAATTCCGCCTTCGTAGCATTGGCTTTTAAATCCGCGCAAAGGATTTTGAGAGTAATCCCGTAATGGTCCATTATCGGAAAGAAACACAACGAAAGTATTTTCTTTTAAATGTAATTCATCAAGTTTTTTAAGAAATCTGCCGATTTGCCTGTCGAGATTTGTTATCGTAGCAAAGTAGCACGCGTCTTTTTCCGGAATTGGCGGAGGATACATTTTCATAATATCCTGCGGCAAATCTTTAGCTTCAAGAATTGGATTGTGGGGTTCATTGAAACAAATATATTGAAAGAATGGTTTGTTCTTATCACGTTTGTTTTCAAGCCAATCTATCGCGTTATTAACATATATATCAGCAGGTAAACCGGAAACTTTTTCGACAGGTGAACCGTTTTGCCAAATATTATCCGGGTCAAGCATTTTGTGTGTGGAACTGTTTCGCGAATAATTATCAACGCCATAAGAATAATCAAAACCATGATCATTCGGTTGCGGCTGCCCGTCTTTCGGGTTCATTGAAGAATTAAGATGCCATTTCCCGAAATGAGCGGTTTGATACCCGGCTTTTTTTAGTATTGAAGCGATGGTTGTCTCGTTAGTCTTGAGATGCATCGGGTGACCGGTAGTTGTTGAGGGAATATAGCTGTAAAGTCCGCATCGCGCAGGATTTCTGCCTGTTAACAATGCCGCACGAGAAGGCGAACAAAGCGGTGCGCCGGCATAACAGGAAGTAAATTTTGTTCCCTGGGCTGCGAGTTTGTCAAGGTTTGGAGTTTTGATATATTCGCTGTTAAAGCACCCGAGATCGCTGTACCCCAAATCATCTGTGAGCAGAACAATAATATTCGGCTTTTTTTTAGCAGTTAATTTTATTGTCTTTTTTTTGGATGTCAGAGAACCTGTGCAGGAAGATAAAATTAACGTTCCTGTAAAAGCTGAACACTGTTTTAAAAATTGTCGTCTGTTCATGTCGCTATGCCGTGCCGGGGTTGATTATTTACAGGCACGGCTGAGGAAATTTGTCCTAG
>JAOZNZ010000815.1 GCA_029933535.1 bacterium
TTCCGTTTCGCAGCTATTTACAGCCTCTAATCGTAATGTTAAGCATACCATTCGGCATTGTTGGCGCGATCCTGGGGCATGTCATTATGGGCTATTCTTTATGTCTTCCAAGTATGTTTGGCATAATTGCTCTGGCGGGGATTGTAGTCAATGATTCATTAGTATTAATCAACTTTGCTAACTATCAGCATCGTGAAAACGGAATGAATATTCATGATTCAATTGTAAGCGCTGCAGTTCAACGGTTCAGACCTATTATTTTAACAACAATAACTACTTTTTGCGGATTAGCTCCCATGATCTTCGAACGATCTCGCCAAGCCCGTTTTTTGATTCCCATGGCTATTTCATTAGGTTATGGAATTCTATTTGCCACCCTGATAACTTTGGTTCTGATTCCTTGTTTGTTCCTCGCTATGAACGATATTAAAAAATTCCCGGAATAAAAGTGAATTCAGTTGAAACACCTTAGAGTGCCATTTTTAGTACCAAAAATAGCACTCTAAGAGACATTTAGAGCATAATTCACGCTGTAAGTTACTTATATTAGCAATATTAAGTGTAAATAATCGGGTACGACCCCAATCGGACTATAAATTCATCGCGAAGAGATGAATTTTCTCAGGCGTGCCTGTAAATTTTCCAAACAAGGCACGTCAACTACTTAAAAAGATTTTTAAGCTTATCCATAAAATCGTGCATATTTGGATTAGATGTCTTTGAACATGATTCGTCAAAATTCTTCAACATTTCTTTTTGGTCTCGAGTAAGACTCGTTGGCGTTTCAACATTGACCCGTACAAATTGATCGCCTGTATATCCATGTAAATCACGAATTCCTTTTTTCTTCATCCTAAAAAGTTTCCCTGATTGTGTGGCAGCAGGAATCTTAAGCATTACCTGTCCGTGAACTGTAGGTACTTCAATTTGACAACCAAGCGCTGCCTGTGGAAAAGAAATCGGCACTTCACAAATCACATTATTGCCTTCACGATGAAAAATTTCATGCTCGCTGACATGAATTATAACATAAAGATCTCCGGCCGGAGCGCCGAGAGTTCCGGCTTCTCCCTCGCCGGAAATTTTCAGACGTGAGCCATTATCAACGCCGGCAGGTATTTTTATTTTTATTTTTTTCTTTTTACGAACTCTTCCTGTTCCGTGACAATCATTACAAGGCTTTTCAATAACCACACCGGTTCCTTTACAAATCGGACATGCCTGCGCTACAGAAAAGAAACCGCGGGTTACTTGAACTTGTCCATGACCGCCACAATGTTTGCAGATAGTCGGTTTACATCCCGCTTGGGCACCGGTGCCGCTGCATTTTCCACATACTTCGGGTTTCGTTATTTCAATCTGCTTTTCTGTTCCACGAACAGAAGCCATGAAACCAATTTGAACTTCAACACGAAGATTTGAACCTACTTGCCCGCCTGTTCGTGTTCGCCTTGCGCCACCACCGCCACCGCCGAAAAGAGTTTCGAAAATGCTGCCACCGCCACCGCCACCGCCGCCTCGTCCGCCAAAGAAGCTTTCGAAAATATCTCCGAATTCATCTGCGTGAGAGAAATTATTCCATTGAAAGCCGCCGGCACCGAACTGCTGTTTAACGCCTTCAGCGCCATACTGGTCGTACATTCTGCGTTTATTGTCATCGCTAAGCACTTCGTAAGCTTCGGAAACTTTTTTAAACATTTCTTCTGCATGTTTATCGCCCTGATTTTTATCGGGGTGATATTTCAGAGCCTTTTTACGATATGCTTTTTTAATTTCATCAGCCGTAGCTGTTTTAGAAATTTTAAGAAGCTGATAATAATCTTCCTGAGACATATTT
>JAOZNZ010000816.1 GCA_029933535.1 bacterium
AACATCATAACATACGGATAGCACGCAACTTATTTACAAATAATCGGGTACGACCCCAATATTAACACTCAATATTCAACAAGAAATGCTCAATGTTCAAGTAAATCTAAAATCACAAATCATAAATCCAAAATTAAACACCTGCCATCTGACACCTGACACTAATCCATAAGCTGGAACCAGGCATTCGCCCCGAAACTCTCCGGGCACGCGGTCAAGAGTTTATGTTACTTTACCAGTCCCATGAAGCCCATGAAGGCGATTGCGAGCATTCCTGCGGTGATGAAAGCAATCGGCATTCCGCGTAACGGTTTTGGTATGTTAGCGAATTCGAGGCGCTCGCGGATTCCCGCCATTAAAAGGAGAGCGAGTGTGAAACCTACTCCTGCACCGAATCCCTGAACAACAGCGAAAATAAAACTTCCCGGATGACCATAACCGAGTTGTGTACCATTCAAAGTAAATCCGTCGATATTGAGAAGCGCGACACCAAGTACCGCGCAGTTGGTTGTGATGAGAGGGAGGTAGATTCCGAGAGCGGAGTAAAGGCCGGGACTTACTTTTTGGATTACGATTTCGACGAACTGAACGAGAGTAGCGATAACGAGGATAAAACTAAGGATTTTCAGATATGTCAGGTCATAATTTTCCATTGATCCGCCGAATATTTTATATAGTATATTCGATGGACTAGGGACAAGAAGGAAATGGTAAATTGACCACGAAGCGACACTCGCGAGTGTCATAACGAATATAACGGCGAGCCCCATACCCATGGCTGATTGTCGATCTTTAGAGACACCGACATAAGGACAAAGTCCGAGAAAGCGTGAAAATATGAAGTTGTTTACAAGAACAACGGAAAGAATAACTAATAGAATGTTTGTAATGGTCATTTTGTTTTAGAAAGTTTTATTTAAATATTCAATATCGCCAAGTGACAGGTGCTGGACAATTCACTCCACTTCGTTGCGAATCATTTTTGTGACGAATCCACTAACAATTAACTATTAACTATTAACTACTTACCTTTTTTAAGATTCATCGCGCCGAGAATCAGTCCCATTGTTATAAACGCTCCTGCCGGCAGAACCATAATTGCGATAGGTCTCCATCCCGGGATTACTTCATACCCGAGGAATTTATTTGCTCCGAGGACTTCTCTTACCGATGCAATAATAAGCAAAGCGATAAGAAAACCAAGTCCCATACCCAGTCCGTCGATAAAGGAACGGAAGACATTATTTTTAGACGCGAAAGCTTCCGCGCGCCCGAGAATAATACAGTTTACAACTATGAGTTTAATAAACAAGCCTATAGCGCTGCTGATTTCAGGGAAATATCCTGCCAGTACAAGATCAACCACAGTTACGAGAAAAGCGATAACAGTAATGTAGCACGGTATTCTAATTTTGTCGGGAATGAAACCTTTTATCATAGAGATGATAACATTGGATAATATAAGGACAAAAATAGTTGACACGCCCATTCCGATCGCATTTTTCACGCTTGTAGTAACAGCGAGCACGGGACAGAGTCCCAAAGCGAGGACTAAGACGGGATTTTTTTTCCAGAGGCCTTGAGTGAATTCTTTCATTATGTTATTTGTTAATCGTTATTCGTTAATCGTTAATCGGTGTTCGTAATTCAATTGATTTAAGAACAAGGAACATCGATTTTAGATTTTAGAAATATTTTAAATCATTAATCTAATGTCTAGAAATAAAACATCCCCCTTAATCCCCCTTCAAAGGGGGAATAAATCAAAAAAGATATTTTCCTGGTTTGTTCATTTCTTTATTTTGGGTTTTCTTTAGGTTAATTAGAAATTAGGT
>JAOZNZ010000161.1 GCA_029933535.1 bacterium
AGAGAATTTTACAAAAATGCGTGAAGATTTTACTATCCTGCCGAAAATTTCCGGCACAGGAAGATTTCTCGGTTGCAATATCGGTATGCACCAAAATCCCGCGATGAAAGGCTGCTGGTTCGGCGAAGGTGAAGTTAAAATCTTTCTTGACGGTGATAAAGATTTTCCAACACTTTGCGGGACAGGTACGGAAGATTTTATCGGAACAGGTTGGGGGCAAGGTCAATTTGATAATTTGTATCAGGGATGCCATTATGTATCCAAAGAAGATTTTGGAGAATTCAAAGAATTTTACGGTTATTACCGTTTTAACGCGCCTGACCCGATTTATTTCCATAAGGATATCAAAGTAACTATTCAGGCGCTTGGAGGTGCTATCGCCAAAGATCTTTTACAGGATATGAAGGCGAATCCTAAACAAAAATATATGAAAGTCGGCAAAGGCGATGATTTTCACACGCAAAAAGAAATTGACGATATGGGTAACGGTTTTGTATCTTTGGAGCGTGAAGACGATTATTGCGCGACAACATACTGGTATATGGATAGCCCGACAAACAATTTACCTGAACTTGCATCTTTAAAAGAAAGAATTATTGATCTACCAAAATGAACCGCAAATTTATCAATTTTTTTTATACAAAAGCTAATATAGGAAGATTTTAGGATAAAGAAACGTCGTGCGTAGCTCCTGCTGCGCAAACCAAGAAAAGACTAACTTGCAATAAAAAGGTGTTTGTGAGTTCGCGGACGGGGAACCGGCATTCGCCCGTCACGCGTCCGCGCGACGTAAATAAAAAATCGGGTGGCTCCGGTATGAGTTGTAGTAAATTATTAAAGATTATGTTACAATATGCCATTTAATTTTAAATTTAAATTCTTATGCCAATGCCTGATGATTTTCACAATATTAAATATAATCCCGTAGCGAACGAAAACGCTATAATTAAATCTAAAAATGTTAGATTCACTCTTTTGACTCCCGGACTTATCAGAATGGAATGGTCGGAAGATGGAGAGTTTGAAGATTTAGCTTCCTTAACTTTTGTGAACAGGAATCTTTCTGTTCCTGAATTTTCACATAAGATTAAAGATGGGATATTAGAAATAACGACCTCGCGATTTGTTTTAAAATATAAAATCGGAAGCGGGAAATTTTCCGAAAATAATCTTCAAATACAATTCGATCTTAACAACCCAAGTGAAATCTGGAATCCGGGTGTCGAAAATAAAGGCAACCTGGGCGGTACTGCAAGGACTTTAGATCAATATAACGGCAACATACATCTCAGCACAAAAGAAAAACTCGATTTGGGTAACGGATTGATTTCTAAAGACGGATGGACATTAATTGATGATACAGAAAAACCTCTCTTTGATAATTCCGATTGGGCATGGGTGACCGCGCGACCCGACAAGGGGTATCAGGATTTATATTTTTTCTGTTATGGCAATGATTATAAAACCGCGTTAAAAGATTTCACAAAAGTATCCGGGAAAATGGCTTTACCTCCAAAATTTGCTTTCGGAGTTTGGTGGTCAAGATATTGGGAATATACTGATTTGGAATTACGGGAACTCGTTGCTGATTTCGAATTGTACGATTTGCCTCTCGATGTTTTTGTAGTGGATATGGATTGGCATATAACAACAAAACCCGAATGGCGGGACAAAGACGGACAGAAAATACCCGATCAGGCAGGTCAACCTATCGGGTGGACAGGATTTACCTGGAACCGGAATTATTTTCCCGACCCGAAAAATTTCCTTGATTGGACAAAAGAAAAAAATATGGAAATATGTTTGAACCTGCATCCCGCATCGGGAATTCAACCTCACGAAGATCAGTATGAAGCTATGGCAAAAGCGATGGGAATTGATCCGGCTACGAAAAAATATGTTCCATTCGATATTGTTCACAAAAAATTTGCCGAGAACTTTATGAAACTTGTTCTCCATCCAATGGAAGACGACGGAGTGGATTTCTGGTGGCTGGATTGGCAGCAATGGAGTACGACAACGATACCGGGAGTTAATCCGACATTTTATCTCAATTATGTTTTTTTCAGTGATATGGAACGGCGGAACAAAAAACGACCTTTGATTTTCCATCGTTATGGCGGACTCGGAAATCACAGATATCAAATTGGTTTTTCAGGTGATACTCTTTCAACATGGGATTCTCTTGCCTTCCAACCTTATTTTACCTCCACAGCGGCGAACGTAGGATATGGCTATTGGAGTCATGATATTGGCGGACATTTTTTCGGGGAATGGTCTCCTGAACTTTATACCCGTTGGGTGCAGTATGGTGTTTTTAGTCCGATATTTAGAACTCACAGTTGCCCGGATGTACATCTTGAGCGAAAGATTTGGGAATATCCAACAGAGAATTTCAATATTATGAAAGCTGCTTTTCATTTAAGGTACGCATTGCTTCCTTACATTTATTCCGCAGCAAGAAAATCTTACGATTCAGGAATTTCTATCTGTAAACCAATGTATTATGATTATCCGGATTCAGATGAAGCTTATGAATTTAAAAATCAATATATGTTCGGTGACGATATGCTGGCTGCGCCGATTGCCGAACCGATAGGGGATGACAGCTTATTTGTAGAAAAAGAAATCTGGCTTCCGAAGGGTGAATGGATAGAAATGTTTACGGGCAGTATATTGGAAGGTGACAAAGTTATCAAAAGAAAATTTGCATTAGATGAAATTCCGGTTTACGTAAAAGCCGGTTCGGTAATTCCAATGCGATCTGACGATAAAAAATCTGAAAGAACAGTTCTTAACATTTTCCCGGGTGAGTCAGGGAAAGTTAAAATTTATGATGATGAAGGTAATAATCAGAATTTTAAAACAGGAGCTTATACTTTTACTGAAATTCATCATAGTAAAAATAAAATCATCATTAATCCTGTTGAAGGTGAATTTTCCGCAATGGCGGTAAAAAGAAGTTATGAATTGAAATTCCAACTTACTCTACTTCCGGAAAAAATAACGGTTAATGGTGATGTAATCGATCCGTGCAGCTATAACGGCAATGAATTAACGACTTATATTTTCACACCTGAATTTGGTGTTAATGAAAAAATTGAAGTAGAAATAGATTTCCCTGAATACGATGTAAAACTTCTTTCAGGAAAGAAAAAACAGTTCAGCAGCTTGATAAAGTTTATGAAATTCCTTGCAAAAAATAATTGGAATAAATCTAAATATTCAAATGATATAATTGTTCATGCCGCACAAACGGGACATAGAATTACTTTGAAACCCGAAACAGCGATGAAAGAGATTCAGGAATTTGACGAAAGAATGCCGGAAGTATTGGATATGATAAAAAAGGCTTCATTAGAAAATCCAATATATATTCCTTATCTTGAATTGTGTAAAAAGTAACAGGACGATTATTTATTTGCAGTACGATTTAGGGGGAGTACGATTAAAATTAAATATTAATTTTTTAACTTATATTTTCTTATGTGGTTAAAGATTTTTTAAAGCAAAATGATTTACAGCAAAATTATTAATTTCAATCTATAAAAAATATTTGCAGTACGATTTAAGGGGAGTACGATTAAGAAAAAAAATTTGTATTCATTAGTGTTTATTCGTGTCCATTAGTGGTCAGAAATGTTTTAAGTGTCTTTAGTATTTTTCGTGGTTGAAAAATTAAATTAATTCGTGGTTTAAAAAATGAAAATTAAAGTTTCGAGTCTGGAAGATTATATATATTTACCTTATTATGCGATTGATGGTAATCCTTTTACAAGATGGTCATCGGCATTTAAGGATAATCAATGGTTGATGATTGATTTTGAGAAGCAGGAAAAAATTTCTTCTATTCATATTGATTGGGAATTAGCTATTGCAAAAAAATATCAAGTCCTTTTATCTAACGATGGAGTAAAATGGGAAACTGTTTATAATAAATCAGCGAATACTCATGATATATTTAAGCAAAATATTAAAATATCTCCACCGGTCAAAGCGAGATACATAAAAATAATCTTACAAAAACGCGCAACAAAATACGGTTTTTCAATTAAAGAAATTATGGTTAACAAAAAATTTCTTTGTCCTCAATTTGAAATTAAACAACCATTTAAAAAGTTTCCCGCTGATAAACCGTATGCCGATAAAAAACTTGCACCCGTAAAAAGAGCGGAGCTGCTCTTGAAAGAAATGACTCTTGATGAAAAAGGCGATATGGTTAGCGGAATATGCGATTTTTATCTTCCGTACATTAAACGTCTTGGAATGCGGCCATTTTATATGGCTGATTCCAGCATGGGAATTCGGTTATTAAACAACACACCTACCGGTTTGAAAAAGACTACCGCTTTTCCTTGTTCACTTGCACTGGCATCCTCCTGGAATCCTGAACTTTCCTATGAATATGCAAAAGCGGTAGGTGAAGAATGCAATGCAGGCGATATAGGTATATTGCTCGGTCCCGGAATGAATATTTACAGACTTTCTGAATGCGGCCGTAATTTTGAATATACGGGAGAAGATCCGTGGCTTGCATCGCGTATTATTGAGGAATATGTCAAAGGTTTACAAAGTTGCGGCGTTATGGCTACGCTCAAACATTTTGTTGCTAATAATACGGAATTTCATAGAAGACAAAGTGATTCCATTATTAATGAAAGAGAACTGCACGAAATTTATATGCCCGCTTTTAAAGCAGGGATCGATGCAGGAGCTGCAGCAGTTATGACAGCTTACAACCTTGTAAATGGTGAATGGGCGGGACAGAGTAAATATGTTATAACCGACCTCCTTCGCGGTGAATTAGGTTTTGACGGTTTAGTTATGACCGATTGGGTAGCAGTATATAATCAGATAAAAGTTCTTAATTCAGGCTTAGATTTGGTTATGCCGAAAATCCAAAACATACAGGAAAATGTTAAGCAGGGGAAAGTTACCGAAAGTACTCTTGATAGAATGGTAATAAATATTCTTACCGCCTGTTTTAAAATGGGATGGTATGACAAAAAAACTTATGATCCTACTTTAATTAATAAATACCCCGAACATGAAAAAATTGCACTCAAAACCGCAAGAGAGGGAATAGTTCTTTTACGTAATAAAGATAACTTCCTTCCAATACAAAAAAAGAATATTAAATCAATTTTACTGCTCGGAGAAGCTGCCGAAAAAATAGCTTATGGTGGTGGAGCGAGTGTAGTAAAAGGGTACAACAACATTACTCTTCTTGCGGCGATGGAAAAAGAATTTGGAGACAAACTCATTTACAAAAAAAAGGCATCTGATAAAGAAATCAAGAACGCTGATGCGGTTGTTGTTGCAATGAGTTCATGGCATAAAGAAAGCATAGAAACCGATTTTGATTCTAATCCTGATCACGCAAAACTCGCTAGAAAAGTCGCAAAATTAAACCCTAATAATGTCGTCGTTACTATGTTCGGTTCAGGACAGCGTATGGTTGATTGGGCAGATAAAATCACTTCCCTGCTGTACGCTTGGTACGGCGGGCAGTGTCAGGGAAAAGCTATTGTTGATATTATTGTTGGACGAGTAAATCCTAACGCTAAACTGCCTATAACGATAGAAAAAGAATTTGCTGATTCACCGTGTGCGGACTACAAGCCGAAAAAAGCGGTACAATGGGATATATTTGGAAAATACAAACATACTTTTAAAACAAAATACAATGAAGGTGTTTTTGTGGGTTATCGATGGTATGACACAAAAAATATTGAGCCGTTATACCCGTTTGGATTTGGTCTCTCATACACCACTTTCAAATATGATGATATAAAAATATCATCTGATAAAATGAGTAAGAAGAAATCTATTACTGTAAGTTTCACTTTGAAAAATACAGGTAAACGTATGGGAGCGGAAATCGCACAACTTTATGTTCACGACATAAAATCCTCGGTCAAACGGCCTGTTAAGGAATTAAAAGGATTCAAAAAAGTTTTTTTAAAGCCGGGTGAAACTAAAAAAGTTGAATTGAAGTTGAATTGGAAAGATATGGCTTTCTGGAATCCTAAAACTAAAGATTGGACTGTTGAAGCCGGTAAGTTCAAAATAATGATCGGAGCTTCATCCAGAGAAATAAAACTTGAAGTGGAAATTGAAGTATAAAGTAATGTAAGCTTCCAGCTTACAAATTAATTAATTCTTAGTGTCTAATTTTTTAAAATGGGAAAATGAATAAGAAAGAAAATACATTAGATTAATCAGGTCAATTGACAGTTATGGGAGGAATGGGAGGAATGGGAGAATTGGGGGGAATGGGGAATTGGGGAATGGGAGGAATGTAACGGTTTGTTGACTGATTAAAGCAGGATGCTTTGATTACAATAAAAAAGGGGGAGCGTTTCCGCTCCCCCCCTTTTTTTTGAAATATAAATTTAGGCTGCTGACTTTTTTCGGTTATTTGCGACGTAAAAACGCAAGTCCGAGTAAAAGTCCACCTAAAATAAGTGATGGTTCAGGTACGATCCATGTCAAAACCAAAACAGCGTCATTGTCTTGAGCAGGGATGCCCGGAGCTTCAAATAATGCATCAGGTGCACCTGCGCCACTTTGAACGTTGCGATCAAAAGTAGTAATGCCTGTGCGAGGGTCTAACCATTCTGCTTTCATTGTAGTTCCATAAGTAAGCTGGTCCATATTAACAGTAATGTCATTACCAAAAGCAGAATAAATTACAGCATTACTGCTGTCAGCGGTACGTGCAGCTTGGATAATAGTTGAGCCACTCATATACCATCCGCTTCCTGTTATTTGACCAGTATCTCCAACGAGCAAAGTTTGATCAGGAACTATATTAGCAATCATTGGGGCTAAAACAGCTGTAGCAATCTGCATTTGAACAGCGCCATCAGAATTCAAATTAGAATCCCAGCCTGCATTGAAATTTTCTACTAAGTCGTTTCCGTATGAAGTTCCCATACCGCCTGCAAGGACAGTTTGATAAACCTGGAAACGAGATTGGTTTGCTGTGAAACCGCTACGGTTTTCAGATACGGGCCCGAGCAGCCATGTAGGTTTTACAGGAGTAAGAGCATAATCATTAATTACTTCTGTCAACTGATTTTTTGATGTGTCAGTTTCTTTTTGCGGTACTTCATGAACTGAGTTGAAATCCAACCAATCTTCAGCGCCATACCAATGAGAAGAACTGTATGACCATCTTTCTGTGTCTGCAGTCATAAGAG
>JAOZNZ010000817.1 GCA_029933535.1 bacterium
CTGCGCCTTCCAAGCCTTGTTCGTGGCATACCGGGAATAGTCGCCGGAATTGGGTGTCATTTTATGATTTGACAATCTGGCGATTTATTGGATTGAACTATATTTAAATAAACTTTACAAAATGTTAAATCCTGTTTATAAAATTAATCGTACTCCCCCAAAATCGTACTGCAAATATAATTATAATTAAATCATTCTGCCTTAAATCATTTTGCCAATAAAAACTATAATTTAAAATTCATCATTTTGACAGGATATACAGGATATACAGGATATACAGGATTATAATTTTATTGTTATCCAATGCAAAGAGAATGAGTTAGCATTCTCTTTATGAAAAAGTTTTATATAATCACAAATCTGAATTTGTGATTCTAATAACTTTCTTCATTATAAAATTATAATTCTCTTTCTTAATTATTCTGCCACCAATTATTCTGCTACAATAATATAATATTAAATCGTTCTGCTGTTCATGATTCTGCTTAAAAAATTATATTCAATTCGTGATAATTAGTGTAATCCGTGTCTAAATAACTATAATTTGTAATTTCATATACTATTTCGTATAATTGAACCATGGATATTAATAACAAACAATTAAACTTCCTCATTACCCGTCTCCAGAATATTGGTGACGCTCTCGTCTTTATCCCTGCCGTTCGAGCATTACGACAGGCGTTCCCCAATGCGAAAATAACTTTTCTTGGTAAGCACGCCGGTGGAGTGGAAATAATGAAAAATTGTCCTTACATTGACGATACGATCATTGTAAAAAACCGCAGCTTGCGCGAAAAAATACGCCTTATTAAAGAATTCAGAAAACGTAAAATTGATTATTTTATCATCTCACCACAGGATTTAGGCCGCGTGCCCTGGGCATTACTCGGCGGCGCAAAAAAAATAGCCGGTTTCCCTGCCGTATCAAACCACGGTAAAATCAGTCGCGAAAAATTTGTCTCAAAACTTCATATTCATCCCAATTACGATACCTCAAGAACTGAAATCGAAAATTGTTTGAGACTCGTTGAAGATGTAATCGATGATATTAAAACAAATCCCCCTTTCTTAAAGGGGGATACAGGGGGATTTCCAAATATCCAACACGGAAGTTCCAATGATGAATTTATTCCGAAATCAAAAGAACTCGAATTCTGGTACAAAGAAAATGAACTCAAATCTGCAAATGACTTGCTGAACAAAAATGGAATAAACAAAAATGATAAATTTATTGTTTCAGCTCCTTATTCAAAACGCGAAGCTAAAAATTGGCCTGATGAAAGATTTATAGAATTTTTTCGCAGAATGAATGAAAAATATAACGCTAAAATCCTCCTTATAGGCGGTAAAGCAGAAAAATTGAAAATCGATAAACTATCAAATTCGATAGGGGAGTACTGTGTCCCCGTGTCAGGTGAAACTTCCCTTGGCGAATCCGCTGCAATAATGGATAAAGCAATGCTCTTTTTCGGACCCGATTCCGGACCGGCATTTATCGCAACGGCTATGAAAACACCTGCTGTCATTCTTTACAGCGCGGCAGATTATTACAGATGGCGTGTCCCGGAAAGTGCAGCTCCGAGAATTGAGATTTTCCATCCTTTTCCGTGCAATCCGTGCAAATATCAAATCTGCCCCAAAGAAAAAAAATGTATCGATTCCATTTCCGTCGATGAAGCATGGCAGGCATGCGAGAATTGTTGGAGGGACGCTGTCCCCAGCGTCCTAAATACACAGCCCCGTGGGAATACTCGGGATGTACAACTTTAGCGTGAAAATAGTTAAAAGTTAAAAGTTAATAGTTAATAGTTAATAGTTAATAGTTAATAGT